>NZ_CP138992.1:2865000-3165000 GCF_044595335.1 Polaribacter sp. R77954 | reverse complement strand
TAAAGGCTTTTAATGGTGTAGTTTCTCTTAATGAATCTTTAGAAAATGAACTTCACATAACTTGGAAAAACAATAATTCTATTGCAGCACTAAAAGCGAATCTAAAAACCTTTACTTTTTCTGTTCAGTACTCAGAAAAAAATGAACTCAAAACTTTAGTTTTCTAAACCAATCTTTCTTTAAACAAATTTTAAAAAGAACTTTAAAAGGAAAGAATAATTATTTACTCTTTCATTGAAAAGCCTATATTTGTCAACAACTTAATATAAGCTAAATAAGAATGAGCGATTCAAGAAAAAGACACGAAGCTTTACTATATCACGCAAAACCAAAACCAGGTAAAATAAAGGTTGTACCTTCTAAAAAGTATGCTACTCAACACGATTTAGCATTGGCTTATTCTCCTGGTGTTGCAGAACCTTGCTTAGAAATAAAAAAAGATATTAATAATGTTTACAAATACACCTCTAAAGGCAATTTAGTTGCAGTAATTTCTAACGGAACTGCTGTTTTAGGTTTAGGTGATATTGGCCCAGAAGCCTCTAAACCAGTAATGGAAGGAAAAGGCTTGTTGTTTAAAATTTTTGCTGATATTGATGTTTTTGATATCGAAGTAGATGCTACAGATGTAGATAAATTTGTAGAAACCGTAAAAGCCATAGCCCCAACTTTTGGAGGTATTAATTTAGAAGATATCAAAGCTCCAGAAGCTTTTGAAATAGAAAGACGTTTAAAAGAGGAATTAAATATTCCTGTAATGCATGATGACCAACATGGAACAGCTATTATTTCTGCAGCTGCTCTAAAAAATGCGGTTGAAATTACAAAAAAAGACATTGCTGAAATTACAATGGTTGTAAATGGTGCAGGGGCTGCTGCAATTTCTTGTACACGTTTGTACTTAAAATTAGGTGCAAAAAGAGAAAATATCGTAATGTGCGATAGTAAAGGCGTTATTAGAAAAGACAGAGACCATCTAACCTCACAAAAAGCAGAGTTTGCAACAGATAAAAACATCAACACTTTAGAAGAAGCCATGCAAAATGCAGATGTTTTTATTGGCTTATCTATGGGAAATGTGGTTTCTCCAGAAATGCTGCTCTCTATGGCCAAAAACCCAATTGTTTTTGCAATGGCAAATCCAGTACCAGAAATAAATTACGATTTGGCTGTTGCTACTAGAAAAGATATTATTATGGCAACTGGTAGGTCAGATCATCCAAACCAAGTAAACAATGTACTTGGTTTTCCGTTTATTTTTAGAGGCGCTCTAGATGTTAGAGCTACTAAAATTAACGAAGAAATGAAAATGGCTGCTGTACATGCCTTAGCAGATTTAGCTAAAAAATCTGTTCCTGAACAAGTAAACATTGTATATGATGAAGTAAGTTTAACTTTTGGTGATGAGTATATTATTCCAAAACCTTTTGATCCTAGATTAATTTACGAAATTCCACCAGCCATTGCTAAAGCTGCCATGGATTCTGGTGTAGCATTAGAACCAATTACAGACTGGGACAAATACCGAGAAGAATTAATGGAACGTTCTGGGTCTGGTAGCAAAGAAATTCGATTAATTCACAACAGAGCAAAAAGTGACCGTAAACGCATTGTATTTGCAGAAGCAGATCATTTAGATGTGTTAAAATCTGCACAAAGAGTACATGAAGAAAAATTAGGTCACCCGATTTTATTAGGAAGAAAAGAACTGATTTTAGCCCTAAAAGAAGAAATTGGTTTTACAGATGATGTGCCCATTTTTGACCCAAAAACAGATGAGGAAAGAGAAAGAAGACATCGTTTTGGTGAAGCCTATTGGATAAAAAGACAGCGAAAAGGAAAAACCCTTACTGAGGCAAAAAAATTAATGAGAGAGCGCAACTATTTTGCTGCAATGATGGTGAATGAAAATGAGGCTGATGCATTAATCACTGGGTATTCTAGACCTTACCCAACTGTTGTAAAACCTATTTTAGAGTTAATTGATAAAGACAAAGGCATTTCTAAAATTGCGGCTTGTAACTTAATGTTAACCCAACAAGGTCCAATTTTCTTGGCAGATACCACAATCAACATCAACCCTACAGCAAAAGATTTGGTTAAAATATCGCAAATGACCGCCAACTTAGCAAAAATGTTTGGTATGAAACCTCATGTGGCCATGCTATCGTTTTCTAATTTTGGATCTTCAAATACAGAAACCTCTAAAAAAATTAGAGAAGCTGTTTCTTATATTCATCGTCATTTTCCAGATGCTGTTGTAGACGGAGAAATTCAAGCCGATTTTGCGTTAAATCCAGAAATGTTAGCAAAAAAATTCCCTTTTTCTAAATTAAATGGTAAAAAAGTAAACGTTTTAATTTTCCCTAATTTAGAGTCTGCAAACATTACGTATAAATTATTAAAACAAGTTGATAAAGCAGAATCTATTGGCCCTGTTATTTTAGGGTTAAGCAAAGCTGTACATGTTTTACAATTGGGTGCAAGTGTAGATGAAATGGTTAATATGGCTGCATTAGCGGCTGTTGATGCTCAGCAAAGAGAAAAAAATAAAAAATAGTACTTTTGGGGCGTTAATAATAATTTATGATTACACAAATTAGAGGAAGACTGGTTGAAAAAAACCCAACAGAAGTGGTTGTAGATTGTAATGGGGTTGGGTATTTACTGCATATTTCTTTAAATACGTTTTCTAGTTTACCAGCAGCTGAAAACGTGGTTTTATACACACATTTATCTATTAGAGAAGATGCACACACGCTTTTCGGGTTCATCAATAAAACAGAAAGAGAAGTTTTTAAATTACTAATTTCTGTTTCTGGTGTTGGGCCAAGTATCGCAAGAACCATGTGTTCTTCTATGACGTCTGAAGAAATACAAAATGCAATTGCGTCTGAAAATGTAAAAGTCATCCAGTCTGTAAAAGGAATTGGTGCAAAAACGGCACAAAGAGTTATTGTAGATTTAAAAGATAAAATCCTAAAAACATTTGATATTGATGCAATTTCTGTAGCAGCAAGCAATACGAATAAAGATGAAGCGTTATCTGCTTTAGAAGTTTTAGGTTTTCAGCGTAAACAATCTGATAAAATTGTAAATGCTGTATTAAAAGAAAACCCAGAAGCAACCGTAGAAAAAATCATAAAACTAGCCTTAAAAAACTTATAATCAATTGATTCGATTATTAAAACACATACTTTTATTAGTCTTATTTACTTTTTCGGTAAATTTATCTTTATTTGCACAAACTCAAAAAACAAAAGACACCACTAAAGTTAAAAAAGACACCTTAAAATTAAGATACGATTTTAAAAACACCCAAAAAGGCGGACTCTTTTTAGATGATTTGGCAAAGAAAGAAGTTATTTTTGACAAAGCTTTAAACAAATATGTAATCCTAGAAAAAATTGGCGATTATTACACCAAAACACCCATTTTTTTAACCCAAAGAGAATATGCAAAGTATCGTTTAAAACGAGACATGTTGCAATATTTTAAAGATAAAGTAAGCGCAACAAATGGTAAAAAGAAAGGTGCTGATGCTGCCCAAAGAGACTTACTGCCTGAATATTATGTAAACTCTAAATTTTTTGAATCGATTTTTGGAGGAAACAGCATTAAAGTAACACCAACAGGAAGCTTAAACCTAAAACTTGGTTTTATTTATCAGAATACAGAAAACCCACAAATTTCTGAGGAAAATAGAAGCAGTTTGGTTTTTGATTTTGACCAACAAATTAATGCAAGCCTTCGTGCAAAAGTTGGTGAACGTTTAGAATTTAGCGCAAACTACGACACACAATCTACTTTCGATTTTCAAAATTTAATAAAAATAGATTATACACCAACCGAAGATGATATTTTACAAGGTATAGAAGCAGGTAATGTTGCAATGCCTATTAAAAACTCATTAATTAATGGTGCGCAAAGCTTATTTGGGGTAAAAGCAAAATTACAATTTGGCAACACCAATGTAACCGCTGTTTTTTCTCAACAAAATTCTGAAAGTAAAACGGTTGTGGCAGAAGCAGGTGCATCAATTGAAGAATTTGAACTCAGAACCACAGATTACGATAATGATAGGCACTTTTTCTTATCGCAATTTTTTATAGATAATTATGCCAACTCTTTAAAACAATATCCACTAATTAGTAGTCAAGTAAATATTACTAGAATTGAAGTTTGGATTACCAACAGAAACGCAACTACAGAAGATTTTAGAAGCATTGTTGCCTTTGCAGATATTGGTGAAACCAATACCCCAAGTGCCGATAATAATTTTTACAGCAATTTTGTAAATAGTTCTGGTGAGGTTGAAAACTCAACCAACCCTATTACTGTAAACGCAAATGGTGAAGTGCTATATCTGCCACAAAACGATGCCAATACTATTTATGAAGACAATATTTTAAACGGAATTAGAGATGTTTCTACTGTTGAATCAACTTTAAGAAACGAATTTTCTATGTCTTCTGGTACAGATTATTCTATTTTAGAAAATGCTAGAAAATTGAGTACTAATGAATATCGATTAAATTCGCAATTGGGCTATATTTCTTTAAATAGAAGGTTAAATGATGGCGAAGTTTTAGCAGTTGCATACGAATATACAGTTGCTGGCACAGTTAATGGTAGTACCCAAAAATCATTTAAAGTTGGTGAGTTTTCTAATGATGGTGTACAAGCACCAGAAAATTTAGCCGTAAAATTATTACGTTCAGAAATTTTACAAACCGTTCGCGAAAACCCAAATACTGGCGAAAATGAATCATTCCCAACTTGGCGTTTAATGATGAAAAACGTTTATGCACTTGGGGCTTTTCCGTTAACACAAGATGGTTTTCGTTTCGAAATCCAGTATAGAGATGATGATACAGGTATTGCATCTAATGTTTTGCAAAACGCAAATACGCCTAATATTCCGAACTTACCTTTAATTCAGGTTTTTAAGTTAGACCAGTTAGACCAAAGTCAATTTAGAACTTCAGATGGCTTCTTTGATTATGTTGAAGGAGTTACTGTAAATTCACAAAACGGATATGTAATTTTTCCAGAACCAGAACCTTTTGGTAATGATTTGGTAAAAGATCCTAACAACTCTGCAGATATTGGTTTAGATGAAACTTTAGATGAAAAATTTATATTTAAAGAACTCTATTTAAACACTAAAATCAACATTCAAAACAACTTTCAAAACAAAGACAAATACTTTTTAAAAGGATATTTTAAATCTGAAAGTGCTGGTGGAATACCAATTGGCGCATTTAATGTTCCAAGAGGCTCTGTGAGAGTTACTGCTGGTGGTAGACAATTGGTAGAAGGTGTAGATTATGTAGTAGATTATCAACTAGGTAGAGTACAAATTATAGATCCTGGCTTACGTGCTTCTGGTACTCCAATAAATGTTTCTACAGAGAATAATGCCGTTTTTAATCAACAAAGAAAAACCTTTATGGGGGTTGATATTGAGCACAAATTTTCTGATGATTTTGTAGTAGGTGGTACTGTGTTAAATGTGATGGAAAGACCTTTAACGCCTAAAGTAAATTTTGGTTCAGACCCAATAAACAATACCATGTTTGGGGTAAATATTGATTATGCTACAGAAGTACCATACTTTACAAAATTAGCGAATAAACTGCCTTTTGTAGATACAGATGCACCTTCTAACATTTCTGTAAGAGCAGATATGGCGTATTTACTGCCAGGTACACCAAGTGGTATTGATGTGGCTGGCGCAGCTACTTCTTATATTGATGATTTTGAGGCTTCTCAAATACCCATTAGTTTATTATCTGCTTTAGACTGGTACGAAGCAAGTACACCAAAATATAACGATATTACAGACCGTTTTAATGGTAATGCCAGCGGATTAAATTATAATGATAAAAGAGCAAAGTTAGCATGGTATAGCATTGACCAAATTTTCTATGGTTTGGGTGATACACCAGCTAGTATTAATGCAGATGAACTTTCTAGAGCAGAAACAAGACAAATAAATTACAGTGAATTGTTTCCGAATCAACAATTTGATATTACTCAAAACACCTTATTAAGAACATTAGATTTGGCGTATTTTCCAGAAGAAAGAGGTTCTTACAATTTTAATATTGATGCTAATGATGTGAATGACAATGGTACTTTAAAAAATCCTGAAGAAAATTGGGGTGGAATTATGCGACCATTAAACACCAATAATTTTGATCAAGCCAATGTAGAATTCATTCAGTTTTGGGTAATGGATCCTTACCAAAATTATTCTATTACACCAGAAGAAGGTTTACCTGCAGGTATAAACCCAAATGATATATCTAATCAAGTAGGTGATTTATACATCAATTTAGGAAATGTTTCTGAAGATATTGTAAAGGATAGCCGTAAAATGTTTGAAAATGGTTTACCTGAAGATGGTATAAAAGTAAACGATGTTAATGTAAACAGAACAATTTGGGGAGATGTACCTAGAAATCCTTCAATCATTTATGCATTTAGTGAAGAAGATGATGCAAGAAACAATCAAGATTTAGGTTTCGACGGTTTAACAGATGCTGAAGAGTTAACCAATTTAGCAGCAAATTTAGGGGTTGATCCACAAACGTTACCAAGTTATCTCATAAATGATCCTGCTTCTGATAACTTTCAATTTTTTAGAGGTGGCAATTTAGATGCCTTAAATGCATCAATTGTTAGAAGATATAAAGATTTTAACAACACGCAAGGAAACTCGCCCACGTTAAATCAATCTCCAGAAACTTACCCAACTTCATCTACAACATACCCAGATGTAGAAGACATCAACAGAGATCAAACCATGAATACTGTTGAAAGTTTTTATGAATATAAAATTTCTATGAATAGAAATGATTTACAAAAAGGTAAAAATTTTATTGTAGATCAAAAAACAACCACAGTAACCCTAGAAAACGGTAACACGCAAGAAACCACTTGGTATCAATTTAGAGTACCAATCAGAAATGGTACTCCAATTAACGGAATTTCTGACTTTAACAGCATTCGTTTTGTGAGAATGTATTTAACCAACTTTAAAATGCCTGTGGTTCTTCGTTTTGGTGAGTTAGATTTGGTTAGAGGAGATTGGAGACGTTACTTAAAAACTATAGATCCAGATATTGACCCAAGTAGAGATTTAAATCAAGCTGAACTTGAAAGTTTTGAAGTTGGTGTGGTTAGTATTGAACAAAATAATGGAACATACCAAACGCCTCCAGGTATTGAACGAGAACGTTTACAAGGCACCACCACTGTTCAATTACAAAATGAGCAATCGGTTACACTAAAAGTAAATAACTTAGAAGCTGGAAAAACAAGAGCCATTTACAAAAACATTAGTGTAGATTTAAGACGTTTTAAAAACTTACAAATGTTTATGCACTTGCAAAGTGTAGAGGGCGAAGCCCCTGCTGCAGACAATGCCTTTGCAGGAGTTATTCGTTTAGGTACAGATTTAGATGAAAACTATTACGAGTTAGAATTGCCCTTAAAAGTTTCTGAAAGTGGTAATACTGCCGAACAAATTTGGCCAGAAGAAAATAACCTGAATGCCTTTTTAGAAACTTTAGGTACGGTTAAGTTAGAAAGAGATGGTTTAGGAGAGCCTATAAACGAACCTTATACCTCTCAAAATCAAGGAGACTTACCTTATAAAGTAACCGTAAAAGGTAACCCTACTTTAGCGCAATTAAGAACCATTGTTTTAGGATTAAAAAATACCAGTCTTAGCAATAAGAGTGGAGAGGTTTGGTTTAACGAACTAAGATCTTCTGATTTTGATAATGAAGCTGGCTGGGCAGCTGTAGTAAATGCAGATGCTAATTTTGCTGATGTTGCCAACGTTTCACTATCTGGTAGTATGCAAACCATTGGTTTTGGTAATGTAGAAGATAGAGTTGCACAACGTACTTTAGATGAAACCAAGCAATATGATATAAGCACAACAGTAAGTTTAGGTAAAGTACTAACGCCTCAAAAATGGGGACTTCAAATTCCTATGAGTTATAGTATTGGCGAAACGTTTATTGATCCTAAATTTGATCGTCAATACCAAGACGTTGAATTTAGCGAGGTAAAATCGTTCTTTGAAAGTCAAACTGATAGCCCACAAAAGGAACAAGCTTTAGAAAACATCAATAATTCTCAAGATTATACAAAACGAACCAGCATTAGTTTTATCAATGTAAAAAAGAATAGAAACCCAAATACTACTAAAAAGCCTAAATTTTATGACGTAGAAAATGTAGCGGTTTCTTACTCTCATAATCGAGAATTTCGCAGAGATTATAACATTCAAAAGTTTATCAACGAAAATGTAATGGCTTCTGCTGGGTATAACTTTAATTTCGATGCTAAACCCATTGAACCTTTTAAAAAGAATGATTCTTTATTTAGAAGTAAGTATTGGAAATTTTTAAAAGACCTTAATTTTAATCCAGTTCCAACTACATTAGCCATAAACTCTAGAATTAATAGAAGTTATAACGAGCAGCAATCTAGAAACTTAATTGAAGGCTTATCTGATCAACCAGAATTAATTCAACGAAGATTTTTATTTGATTGGGATTATACAATTGGTTTCGACCTTACAAAATCATTACAACTCAACTTTAACGCTACTAATAATTATATTTATGATGCTTTTGGAAGTGGAGAAGAATTGCAAATTTTTGATGATTTCTTTAATACAGGTAGAGCAAATCAATACCACCAAAAATTAAACGGAACATACCAATTGCCTTTAGATAAATTTCCATTCTTAAAATTTATTAAAGCAGATTATGCTTATACTGCCGATTTTGATTGGCAGGTATCTTCACAAGACCAAACCATTGCAGAACAGATTGGTAATGTAATTCAGAATGCCAATACACATAATTTAAATACCACGTTTACGTTTGATAAAATATACAAAAGCATCGGTTTTGAACGATTGTTATTAACCAAAACACAACGTAAAAACGCAAAAGGAAAAAACTTATCTAGAATAAGACCCAAGAAAAATTTACCCATTGGTAAACAAATCTTAAAAACTACTTGGGGCTTATTAACTTCTATAAAACAGGGTAAAGTAAGTTATACCGAAAATAATGGTCAATATTTACAAGGTTATGATGAGGGCGTTGGTTTCTTAGGTGGTTCTCCAACTGCTTTTGCTTTCGGTAGCCAAGTAGATATTAGAAACAAAGCACTTACCAATGGATGGTTGGTAAATCCTAGAGGGGTTGATGAAGAGTATTTTAACAAAACTTACAGCCGAACGCACTATAATAAATTAGATTACAACTTTACTTTAAAACCTGTTGCTGATTTAAATATAGATGTAAGGGGTAACAAAATACAAACTAAAGATATTTCGCAACAATTAGATGTTATTGCAGCAAATGACCCAACTGCGAACCCAAATGGAATTTTAGACGATACTATTGACACCTTCGAAACTGGAAACTTTAGCACAAGTCATTCTATGTTTTCTACCGCTTTTACAGATGGTGATGCTTTATTTCAAACAATGAAAGATGCTCGAGTTGAAATTTCTCAAAGATTAGCATCAGAAAATGGTATCGATACAAACGACCCTGCAAATATAAATGACGATGGTACAGTAAAAGGTTTTGGTGGCAATAGCCAACAAGTTTTATTACCGGCTTTTATGGCTGCATATTCTGGTAAAAGTCCAACAAAAGTAAATACAGGATTATTTAGAAATATACCAATACCTAACTGGACATTACGTTACAGTGGTTTTATGAAAATGAAATGGTTTAAGAAAAACTTTTCATCCTTTGTAGTTTCTCATGGCTATAAATCTTCTTACACTATATCTAACTTTACAAATAACTTACAATATAAAGACGGTACTGCATTAACCGAAACTAATGCTGCAGGCAACTTCGAGTCGCAAAGATTAATAGCAAGTGCCACTTTAGTTGATGAATTTTCGCCATTAATTAAAGTAGATATGAAAATGAAAAACTCTTTTTCGTTTCGAGGTGAAGTAAAAAGAGATAGAACTTTAACCATGAATTTTAACAACAGCACTTTAACTGATATTGCTGGTACAGAATATATTTTTGGATTAGGTTATGTTTTTAAAAACGTAAAAATGAACACGCGTTTTACGGGTAAAAAAACCACTTTAAAAGGAGATATAAATTTAAGGGCAGACGTTTCTTTACGAGATAATTTAACACAGATTAGATATATAGATGAAGATAATAATCAAATTAGTGGTGGTCAACGATTATTTTCTATTAAATTTACAGCAGATTATATTTTAAGCAGAAGCTTAACTGCCTCTTTTTATTATAACCATCAAACCTCTAGGTTTGCAATTTCTACCACATTTCCAAGACAAGCAATTAATGGAGGTATAAATATTGTTTACAATCTAGGAAGAAACTAAAAAAGTAAATTCAAATTCATAAAAAATAGTAAAAAATGAACATTCCATCAGAATTAAAATATACCAAAGACCACGAGTGGATTAAAATTGAAGACAACATTGCTATTGTTGGTATTACAGATTTTGCTCAAGGCGAATTAGGAGACATCGTTTATGTTGATGTTGATACTTTAGATGACACTGTTGAAGAAGGTGAAGTTTTTGGCTCTGTAGAAGCCGTAAAAACTGTATCTGACTTATTTATGCCTTTAACTGGTGAGGTAATTGAATTTAATGAAGGGCTAGAAGACGAACCAGAATTGGTAAATTCAGATCCTTACAATAAAGGTTGGATGATTAAGATAGAAATTTCTGACAGCTCACAAATTGAAAACTTACTAGATGCTGCAGCGTATAAAAACCTTATTACTCAATAACGTACTACTTTTTGCAATAGGGGTTACTGTAGCCATCTTATGTTTAAGCTTAATAAAAGTTTCTAATGTACCGAGTATGGACGTTAAAAACATAGATAAAGCATACCACTCTATTGCCTATTTTACGTTAGCCATAACTTGGTTATTTAGCTTTTATAAAAAGCCACAAAAAAAATATACAATTGTGTTGCTTTGTATATCTTTTGGCATAATTATTGAGGTGTTACAAAGTAATTTAACAGCATATAGATCTGGAGATCTATTAGATGTATTAGCCAATAGTTTAGGTGTACTATTAGCATTATGGATTTTTAATATTTTTTTAAAAAAAAATCGCATTAAATCATCTTCATAGTTGTAATTAAAACAATAATTTAATTAAATTAGCAACCTATAAAACTCTCTATAATGGAAATTAAGAAAAATCCTAAATCAAATTTAGAAAATTTTAGTAAAATTTTTATGCAAATTGGCTTAGTGTTAGCCCTATTTGTAATCTATGTTGCCATAGAACAAAAAACGTATGACAAAACCTATGGTGAATTAGCAGTTGTAAATATGAATGCTGAAATGGAAGAAGAAATTCCTATTACAGAAAGAGTTGAACCTGTGAAACCAAAAACTCCACCACCACCAACTCCAGAAAAAATTGAGATTGTAGAAGACGAAAAGGAGATTGAAGAAACCGTAATAGAATCTACTGAAACAGACGAAACTGAAGCAATTGAAGTAGAAGAAATTGAAGAAGTTGAAGAGGTAGAAGAGGTAATTGAAGACGTAAGTTTTATGATTATTGAAGATGTACCTGTTTTTCCTGGTTGTAAAGGAAACAAAGCGGAGTTAAAGAAATGTTTTAGTCAAAAAGTGCAAAAGCATTTCTCTCAAAAGTTCGATGCAGATTTACCAAACGAATTAGGTTTATCTCCAGGTAAAAAAAGAGTATTCATTGCTTTTAAAATCGATAGAAATGGAAATATCACTAACGTTCAAGCTAGAGCACCACACCCAAAAATTAAAAGTGAAGTGGTTAGTGTAATGAATAAATTACCAAAAATGACGCCAGGTAGACAGAGAGGTAAGCCTGTAGGAGTTAAATATAGTATTCCTTTTACTTTAATTGTAGAGTAATTAACTTAAAATATTAAAATTAAAAATCGTTTAGAAAATTTCTAAACGATATTTTTTTGTTTGTTAGCTCCTGCAAAACTGTAATTAAAATAAATTTCCACTATTTATATATTGGTTCTAGTTTAGAATGAAATCATATTCTTGCAATTGTGAGATTGTTTTATGTTAAAACAATTATAAAACCTCATCCTCAGCTATTTGTAATAATTTTAAAGTAGTTCTTAAATTTCTTGTTGTTGCAGTTACTTTTAACTTTTTCTCAAATATATTATTGTTAATTTTTGATTTTCCAAACCCATTTGAGCAATACACATAAATCAGATCTCCATCAATTTTAAATTGATCTTCGCCAATATTCTTGATTTCAATTTCATTGATTTCTGGTGTTCTATCTAAAAAAGTAAAAGCTACTATTTTTTCATTTTCAATTGCAAAAGGATAATTCGCTATGGCTTTTTTCCATTCCGAAATTGTTTTTGCTATTACAGGAACGTCAAAACCGAATTTTTCTTTAATTCCGATTTTTATAGTATCGCAAATATCATTTCTATTTAAATTAGCTTCTAAGATAATATTACCACTTTGAATGTAAGTTTGCACTTTTTGAAATTTCAATGCTGTTAATAACCGACGTAAATCTACCATAGGTATTTTGTTTTTACCTGATACATTGATGCCTCTTAATAAAACAATATATTTTTTCATTCAGTTTATTAACGTTCTTATAGTTTCAATTTAATCAGTAGTTTTTATAAAAATGCTTAGCCCTGATTGAAACGACATCCTTTTTTATTTTTCATAAAAAAGATATAGTGGAAAGCAGGAATAGCTTCTAATAATTTTACAATCCTGCAATTTTATCTTCTTCTAAAATGTTATTTGTCTCTGCTATAACTTTATCTAAAATGCTATTTAGTTCCTCTTTTGTCATCTCTAAATGCGTATGCACTTTGTCATCTGCAATTAAATTTAATAATGCTTTGTCTTGTGCTCTTCCTCTTTTCATAGCTTCATTGTAACCAATGTTTTCATTAAAAGTAACCAACGAATATTTTGAAGCATATTGGCTTGGAAATGTCTTTTCTAAGTCCATTTCTATTTTACGTTTTTCTTTGAATAAAGGGTTTGCAACGTGATCTCGCATTTCATAAAAGTTATCAATCGCTAAATCTGCAATAGCATCCGTATCTTTTTTTCTCGTTTTTTGATAGGCTTTAAAAACAGCTTCCCAATCAAAACGTTCTTGATTGTGCTGAAAACGATTTAAGATTTCATCAAAAACAAATACATCTTCGAAAGAAGCGTTCATTCCTTGTCCGTAAAAAGGAACAATGGCATGCGCAGAATCTCCCATTAAAAGCGTTTTATTTTGATACGACCAAGGAGAGCATTTAATAGTGCCCAAAGGACCAGTAGGATTGTTGGCAAACTCTTCTTTAATATTCGGAATTAAAGCCAAGGCATCTGGAAATTCTTTTTCAAAAAATGCGATAATTTTTTCTTCGGAAGTTAAATTCTTAAAGTTGTATTCGCCTTCATCATAACTTAAAAACAAGGTTACTGTAAAACTACCATCCATATTTGGTAAGGCAATTAACATAAAATCGCCTCTTGGCCAAATGTGCAAATGTGATTTACTTATTTGATGATTTCCACTTTTATCAGCAGGAATTTCTAACTCTTTATACCCGTGATTTAAATAGTTTTGCGAATAACTAAATAAGAATTTACGCTCTGAAACATAACTTTTTCTCAAAGATGAACCTGCACCATCTGTTCCGAAAATAATAGCTGCTTTTACTTGAAACTTTTCTTTGGTTTTGTAATTTTTAAAATGCGCTATTTTATTTTCGATGTCTACTTTTTTACATCCATTATTAAAATGGATGTTGACATTTTCGTGTTTTTCGGCTTCATCTAATAAAATAGCATTTAAATCGCCTCTTGAAATGGAGTTGATATACTCACCTGCTCTACCTGAATAGTTGGATGCAAAAGTATTTCCTTGATTATCATGCATTAATCTACCATACATTGGTATACAAATTTCTTTGGCTTTTTCTTCCATTCCACATAATCGCAAGGCTTTTAAACCTCTGTCTGATAATGCTAAATTGATAGATCGTCCTGCAGAAATGTCTACTTTTCGTAAATCGGGTCTGCTTTCGTAAACTTCTACTTTGTAGCCTCTTTGTGCTAGTCTTAGTGCCAACAAAGAACCACAGAGTCCTGCTCCGATTATTAAAATTGAAGCCCCTCCTAAATCCTCTCCAAAAGGGAAGTTTTTTTCATTGTTGCTTTTTGTTTCTTTTTTATTTTCCAAGATTCTTTATTTTATTTTTAATCAACCTTATTTCTTCAAAAGTTAATCTCATAAATGATATGTTAATGATGTCTGTTTTTCCTTTTTGATCAAAAAAAACAATTTCAGGAATTACAGAGTTAAATTTAATTCCTTCATTACTATTATAAAAAAACTCTTTTATCAATTTATTTTTCCTGATAAGAACAATTCGTTTTTTAGAAATTATAAGACTATGGTATTTAGTTTTTCTAAAAAATAGTAAACAATCAAGTATTACATTATTCGTGTAAAAAATATCTAAAAATCCTAATTCAGATTTTTTCTTTAAAAAAATTACTTCACCTTCTTTTTCGAAAAGTAATTTTATATCATTGGTATTCATCAATTATAAATCCATTAAACTTCATTTAATTTGGAAAGGATTGAAGATAGGATTGAAACCATTTGATACACATCTTCAAAAGTAGTATACATGGGTACAGGAGCACAACGTATTACATTGGGTTCGCGCCAATCTGTGATGATATGTTTTTCTGTGAGTTTTTGATGTAACCTTTTATCTGCATTTTTTACTTGAATAGATAATTGACAACCTCGTTCTTTTGGATTTTTTGGGGTGATGATTTTGATATCTTCTGAATCCATTTCATGGATTAAAAACTCGAAATAGCCCGTTAATTTTTCTGATTTTTGACGAAGAGCTTCCATGCCTATTTCATCAAAAACATCTAAAGATGCTTTTATAGCAGCCATAGATAATATGGGTGGATTGCTCAATTGCCAACCTTCTGCTCCTTCCATTACATCAAAAGGTTGTCTCATATTAAAACGTGTGGCTTTGTTATGATTCCACCAACCTGCAAAACGCGGTAAATCTTTGTTTTTAGCATGTTTTTCGTGTACAAATACTCCTGATAAACTTCCTGGCCCTGAGTTTAAATATTTGTAGGTACACCAAGCTGCAAAATCTACACCAGCATCATGTAAGTTGGGTTGTACATTTCCTGCTCCATGAGCCAAATCAATACCAACCATACAACCTTTAGAATGCCCGATTTCTGCGATTCGTTTTAAATCTAAAAACTGACCTGTGTAATAATTTACACCACCAATTAATAGCATTGCAATTTCTTCACCTTGCTTATGAACAATTTCTTCTAAATCATCAATATTCAATAATTCCTCTCCTTTTCTTGGTTTCCACTCAATTACATCATCTTCAGAAAAGCCATGAAATTTTAATTGCGATTGTACTGCATATCTGTCTGAAGGAAACGCGTCAGATTCAATCACAATTTTATATTTTGTTTTTGTGGGTCTATAAAACGATACCATTAATACATGTAAGTTGGTCGTTAAAGTATTCATTACCACAACTTCAATAGGTTTTGCTCCTACTATTTTTGCCATTTTATCGGTTAAATACTCATGGTAACGTATCCATGGGTTTTGAGCCTCAAAATGCCCTTCTACCCCTAAATTTGCCCAATCGTCTAATTCTTGCTGGATGTATTTTTGGGTAGCTTTTGGTTGTAATCCTAAAGAATTTCCTGTAAAATACAACCAATTGTTTCCGTCTTTATCTTTTGGAATATGGAATTGATTTCGCAAATAAGCAAGTGAATCTTCTTGATCTAACTGTTGCGCAAACGCTAATGTGTTTTTGTATTTCATCAATAAATAAAGGATTGTTATCAAATATAAAACATTCTAATTTTAGAATGAATTAATTAGTATCTTTATTCTACTAATACTAGAAAACTTACTTATGCATTTTCATAAAACATTACTTCTTATCTGTATTTTATGCTGCATTTCTTGCAACAACAATTCCTTGTTAGTTTCAGGTTTGCAAAGCGTTAACCAAGATATACAAGCACAATATGCACCCGATAAAAGAGTAGCTATTTATAACATTGAAATTGAGAACATTAATGATAAGATTGTGGCAACAGGCAAAACAAACTCTCAACAAGGTTATCAAAAATTATTAGATAGTCTACAAAGTTTAGATGTAGATTTTAGCAATAAAATCAGAGTATTACCAGACAGCGCTGTTGGCCAAAAAATATTTGCAATTGCCAGAAATTCTGTAATTAACATCCGCTCTAAACCCAAACATTCTGCAGAATTAGGTACGCAAGGTTTGTTGGGCATGCCTTTAAAAATATATGATAAAAAAGGAGATTTTTATAGAGTTCAAACGCCTGACCACTATATTTCTTGGGTAGATAAAGGCGGAATTACAAGAATGACGAAAGAGGAATTCACGGCTTGGAATACTTCTAAAAAGGTGATGTACACTCAAAATTTTGGCTATGTGTACAAAGATCTAAAATTTAAAGAAATTGTTTCTGACATCACTTTAGGTGGGGTTTTAATACTTCTACAAAACGAGAAAGAGTATTATTTTGTACAATTTCCGGACGAAAGAAAAGGATATATTAGAAAAGAGGAAGCGATGATTTACGAAGCTTGGTTACAAAGCAATTCTTTTTATAAAGACACTGAAATCTCACAAACGCAAAAAAACATAGAACACTACGCAAAAGAAATGTTAGGTTTTCCGTATTTATGGGGAGGAACGTCTAGCAAAGGAATGGATTGTAGTGGGTTTACAAAAATGGTGTATTTAATGAATGGTTTTATCATTCCTAGAGATGCCTCTCAACAAGTGCTAGCAGGCCAAATTGTAGACGCTGCATTGAAGTTTGAAGGCCTAGAAAAAGGCGATTTGCTCTTTTTTGGCAAAAAAGCAACTGCCAATAAAAAACAAAAAGTTACGCACGTTGGTATTTGGTTGGGCAATGCTAAAATGGAATTTATTCACGCTTCTGGCAATGTGCATTTGAGTTCTATGGATGAGAAACAACCTCATTATGATGCGTTTAACAAAAATCGTTATTTGGGTAGCAGGCGCTATTTAGGGGTAGACGATCAAATGATTGTGAAGTTCAGCGATACAAGTATTCTTTATTAACGTTTCTGATTTTAATACTTGAAAAGTTTTACAATTGTACTATTTTTGGATTTGTTTTTATAATTACCCAAAAACAATAAACAAAGTATTTGTTTTTTATCTATTCAAAACACACGTGAAGAACTGAATTATGACAACGTTGACATCAACACTACCCTACTAAGCCAGTTGTATATTCAAGTTACTTTTAATATGTTTGCTATGCGTGAAATTAATTAACGATTTGACATCACATTTTTATAGCGGCATTTCGTATTGCTACACTTGCATACAGCATTGACTATTTGAAAACAAACTGATCAAAACACCAAAAATGACGTATAAAGAAACGCTTTTTTTTATCGGCCAAAGTTTGACCATTAATCACGAAGAGAAAAATAAAATTGCTATCGAAGCACAACTCAAAAGCAATAGTGTGGATTGGGATGCAGTTGTTAAAGTGAGTACAGGTCACTTTGTGTTTCCTGCGCTATATTGCAATTTAAAGCGTGCGAATTTCTTGCAGTACCTCCCTGAAGATTTGGTAGCCTATATGAAGCATATTACCGATTTAAATAGAGAACGCAATCAAAAAATAATAGCGCAAGCTAAAGAAATTAACAGAGTACTCTTAACTAACAACATCACCCCCGTCTTTCTAAAAGGAACTGGAAATTTATTGGAATGCTTGTATGAAGATATCGCCGAACGCATGGTTGGGGATATTGATTTTATTGTGTCTAAGAAAGAGTATCCAAAAGCGATTGAAGTATTATTAACATTTGGGTATGAAACTGTACATAAACAAGACTACTTTTACCCCGAGTTTAAACATTATCCTAGAATACATAAAAAAGATGGTAAAAGTGATACTGCTGTTGAGATTCATAAAGAACTAATTACAGAAAAATATGCAAAGGAGTTTCATTTTGATATTATTAAAAACAATACTCAATATAAAAACGGATTTTGTGTTTTAAGTGATGGAGATCAATTGAATTTGACAATTATTGCAAAACAAATTAATGATTTTGGTAAAGATTACAAAACGATATCATTAAGAAATGCCTATGATGTATTTTTATTAGCTCAAAATACCAGTGCTAAAGACGCCATTTCTATTTTTAACAAATTGCACGCTCCCTTGAATAACTTTTTAGCCATCTGTTATGAAGTTTTTGGTAAAATTGAATCACTAGAATACGCGATTAGCCAAAAAACGAAATCCTATGTTGATACTTTTTATAAACAACTAGAATACTCTTCACGCAAAAAAGAGATGCATTATAAAAAAATATACCAAAAAGTACTTTTTAAAAAGCGTATGGAATATATGTTTTTTACTATCTACAAAAAAGAATTCAGACAATGGATCTTGAATAGATTTAAAGATAAAAAATGGAAAAAGCATCAATTAAAAAAACTGGGGTTTAAGAAATAGTATGTCTTTTATAAATGAAATGTCTTAATCTAAATACCAAAACCGTCTCCTAATTATAAATATTATTAGATGAGAAGTTTGGAATGGATTAAATATCCTAAATTTATTTCTTTGTTGCACTACTCAATATTAGCTACAATTCTTAAACCTGTAAATTCAGATGAAATTTGTGGAATATAATTAAGAAAGAACTTGGATTTTTTACTTTTAACCTGAGTTCGATTAATATTTAGATAAATTTTATTAGAAAAAAAAGATATATTTTTAGTAATTTAAAGTACTGAATTTCAATTTTTTAATCTAAAAACCTATCTATATATTGTTACTCTAAAATTACGGATTTATTTTGTATTGTTGATGAATTTTGTAAAGAATACGACCAAATAGTTGATAAATCACTACTTGGTAATATTTCAAAGCGACCACCTAGAATGTCAAAAAGTGAAGTAATTACTATTACAGTACTTTTTCATTTAAGCGGATTTAGAACCTTTAAATACTTCTATATTTATTACGTTCAGAAGCATATGCAAAGTGAATTTCCTCAAACCGTTTTCTACAATAGATTTACAGAACTTATGCAGTCTAATTTGATGCCAATGGTAACATTCTTAAAAACGTGTTGTTTAGGAAAATGTATTGGAATTTCTTTCATAGATTCCACACCTGTAAGAGTTTGTAAAAACAAACGAATCTATACCAACAAAGTATTCAAAGGAATTGCCAATACAAGAAAATCAACCATGGGCTGGTTCGATGGTTTTAAACTTCATATCATCATAAACGATAAAGGCGAAATCTTGAATTTTACCATTACACAGGCTAGTGAAGATGATAGGAATCCGCTGAAAAAAGAACGTTTTTTGGATAAAATATTTGGAAAGATCTTCGCTGATAAAGGATATATTGGCAAAGAACTTTCCAAAATACTCTTTATTGATGGCATTGAACTCATTACAAATATTAGAAATAATATGAAAAACTGTTTAATGACCATGTCTGACAAGATATTGTTAAGAAAACGTTCTGTCATTGAAACTGTGAATGATGAACTTAAAAATATCTGTCAAATTGAACATTTTAGACATAGAAGTTTCAATAATTTTTTAACTAATATTATTTCTGGTCTAATTGCATATAGTTTTTTACCTAAAAAACCTGCTATTAAATATAACAAATTCTAATCAAATTTGCCTCTTTTAATAATCGAACTCAGGTTTTTATCTATAATACCTCTTGCTTACCAACTACTTCTTACTAGGCACTTTCAGAAGTAGCAGACTTTTAAACAACAATTCTAAAAACACCATTTAAAATTTATAAATTTTAGATGGTTTTTAGTTTTTCGCTATTCATTATAGGATTTCAGTAAAATCAAGGCGTAAAACAGAAACCAAATCATCCCAAGGAATAGCGGTATAGATTTTTCCTAAATCACTTAATAAAAATTGATTAAAATAAAGTTCAAAATTTTCACTGGCTCTTAAAAATGAAAATTCATGCTGAAATTCGGAGATTCTTCGTATTTTAGTCATACATAGATAAATTAAAAACCCCGTTTTTTGAGTGTACAGCTCATTTTCGGGGTTTGTTATTATCTAAAATACAACTTATTTATCTGATAAACAAGTGATTATTTACTTCTGAAAGTGCCTTTTCTATTTGGGCTTAATAGCCAAAAATAACTTTACCATGATTTAAAAATCATGGTAAAGTTATTGATTAAGCAAAACACAAAAATTAATAAAAGACAACTGACAACAGATTTAATTAAAGCTAATTTGATTAAAATAAAAAGTATCAAGATTAACTTTTAAAAATTCTTTTGTACCAAGGTTTTTTGCTTTCTTCCAAATATCCAACTCCATAACCATAACCATAACCGTAACCATAACCATAACCATAACCATAACCATAACCTCTTGTCATGTCTGTATCATTCAATACAACAGCCATATTTGGTAATTTCTTTTCATCAAATAAATTTTGAGCAACTTTAAGCATTCGTTTGTCTAAATAGTTGGCTCTAGTAACATACAAGGTTATGTCTGCATATTTAGCTATTAAAAAAGTATCCGTTACTAAATTAACGGGTGCTGTATCTACAATAATAAAATCATACTCATTCTTAACTTCTTCAAACAGTTCTTTGGTCTTATCCCCTAGTAGTAATTCCGCAGGATTGGGAGGAATAACACCTGATGAGATAATATCCAACCCTTTAATTTCTGGAATAGAAAACTTGATATCTTTCAAAGCTACAGATGCATTGGTTATAAAATTGGTAACCCCTTTACGTTCAGGTATACCTAAATACTCAGTAACCTTTGGCGCTCGTAAATCCATTCCTAATAATAAAACTTTTTTATTCGATAAAGATAAGGCCGAAGCTAAATTAATTGAGATAAATGATTTTCCTTCACCGCTAGTCGTTGAAGTAACAAAAATCACTTTCCCTTCATCAGAATTTTTGTCAGACAACATAAAGTCAAGATTTGTGCGAATCAATCGGAATGACTCTGCTGTACTTGTTCTAGAATCATTTTTAATAACCACTTTATTATCTGTTTCAGAGTGTGGTACATCCCCTAAAAAAGGGATGGAAGTGGCATCTTCAATATCTTTTCTTGAGTGTATTTTGGTATCTAGTAAATTTCTCAAATAAATAAACCCAAAAGGAACCATTAGGCCTAAAAATAAAGCTATTACATAAATCTTCTTTTTATTCGGTGAAACAGGTCCTCCATTGCTGTAGGCATAATCAATGATCTTTGCATTAGGTACACTAACTGCTAAAGAAATCGCTGTTTCCTCTTTTTTGGTCAACAAATAAGAAAATAATTCAGCATAAATAATTTTCTGACGTTCGATGTCTATCAATCCTCTTTCAATGACAGGAATATTTGAAATTTTATTAGACGACTTTTGAAATTCGTTAGTAAACTGTTTCAATTGAATTTCTAAGGATCTCTTTAAATTGGTTAAACTCGCCAGCAGATTCTTTTTCAAAGTTGCTATTTGAGTGCGCAATTGTATAAGGCGAGGGTTTCTATCCCCAGCAGTTACAATTAACCGATCTTTTAACAATACCAAATCATTATACTTTTCTATAGATGATGTAATCATCTCGTCCTGAAAACCTAAATTAGTGGGCAAAATAGTATTTTGTTGCGACGCTTTAGTTAGTTTTTCCTGAATCCATTTGGCCAAACTGAGTTGACTTTTTACAGTAACTATATTTTGATTGTTATTAGATAATTCTTCCAAGACCATTTCACCTTCTGCAGATAAAACAGTAACTCCGTATTTCATTTTATAGTCTTTCACATTGTCTTGTACCATTGCCAAGTTAGCACCTACGCTTTCTAAACGCTCTTCAATAAATACCTTGGTTTTTTCAGAAACTATATTTTTATCCTTAATTGCATCTAGGTTGTACTGGTATACCAATTCGTCTAAAATCGCTACGGCTTTCTCTTTTTTAGAATCCACTAAAGTTAAATTCAACACACTTGAATTTTTATCTACTAAACTGGCATTTATTCTTCCTCTGTAATTGTCTATAACTTTATCTCTATTGCGCAAGGAAACAAAAATAGTTTCACCTAAAAAAGTATTTTTCTCTTTATTATTTTTTATTACTTTATAAAGTCCAATATCACTATTCATTTCTTGCCCAAAACTAGCCTCTTTTATAGTTTCCAATTCTTTGTTTAAAAACACAAAGTTGTTATTTCCCTTAATAGATATGATGAATGTGGTATCTCTATTTCTTGAATAACTGTTAGAAGTAAATTCGAGCCTAAATGGTAAATTTTCATAGAGCTCTATTTTCCTAACTCTACCTTCTACATAATAAGTGATGTTTAAATTTAAAGAATCTACTACATGACCAATTATTTTTCGAGATTTTAAGATTTCAATCTCATTTTCTGGACTGTTTGCAGATCCCCCTCCAATGATTCCTAAGTCTTCAAAAGCTGCTAACTCTGCTGAAATACCAGACTTCTTATTATCTTTAATCATTATAGAAGTTGAGGCCGTATATGTTGGGGTAGTGTACCTTAGGTATACATAAGCAGTACTAAGAGATATTATTGCTGCGAGTACAAACCATTTCCAGTAAATAATATATTTTTCTAGCTCATCTCTAAGATTTAAAGTTTCTGTGTCAAACGCAGTATTCGTTATAAAGTTCTCTTTTGTATCTTGCATTGTTATCGAATTAATAGGGCAACCACAGTCACTAAAAGACTAGTTATAGAAATAAACAAGCTTGTATTGGAATTGGCAGATGCTGATTGAATTTTAGCATAATTGGGCTCTACATACACCACATCATTTTGTTGTAGATAATATACGGGTGATGTAAATAGTTCTTTAGAAAGCAGGTCTACTTTGTATTGTGTTTTTTTACCATCCTCTTCTCTTTGCACTATTACATTGTTCCGTTGACCAGAAATATTCAAATCACCAGCCAAACCAATAGCTTCCAGAATGGTGATTCTTTCATTGGGGATTGTATAATTCCCTGGTCTTCGAACATCACCTAAAACTGTTACTTTATAATTGGTTATTATAATATTAATATTTGGTTTAATGATATAATCAGGTTCTAGTTTATTTTTCAACAAGGTAATCAACTCATCTCTAGACAAACCCCCCACTTTTAACTTTCCCAATACTGGAAAATCAATTTCTCCATTGGTATCAACCAAGTAATTCAGTTGCTGTTGCATCCCCATAGCAGCACCACCTGTCGCTGAAAAATTAACCATTCCTAAATTAAAAGGTACCACAGCTTCAGTATCTTGGGCGGTAATCACAATCTGCAACAAATCATCCGGTTTTATAATCGTTTTGTAACTATTCGAAACTTTAGATTGATCAATTTCATCATTTTGAAAATAAATGATGTCTTTTTTTGAGACACAGGCACTTAGTTGTAGTAACAAAGCCAGAAACAATGCATAAACTAAAAAGTTTTTCATAAATATATTTTGGGCTAAAATAGCAAATTCTTCGGAATAGTACCTAACTAATGATAGGATTTTATTATACTTTGTTTATAACGTTGTTCCGAAAAAGGAACGACTAAAGTAACCTATAGATTTTATGTAACAGATTGCTTTACTACATCCGCAATAACAAAGCTCTCTGTCATTTTGATTGAAGCCTAAGCGGAATAGAAAAATCTCTTACTGCGTAAATTAGATCTCTCCACAAGGTCGAGATGAAAAACTACACTTCATTACGAAGGAGGAACGACTGAAGTAATCTGTAATTTATACCATCACATTGATTCACTTCGTACGCAATGATGTACGGGCATTAAAACGCATTTTCATCCTTTTTAAAAAACATAGACCAAGCTGTAACAATAACTATTTTAACATCTAACAAAAAGCTCCAATTTTCAATATACCAAATATCCGCCACAGCTCTATTCTCCATATCCTTTAGTAATTTTGTTTCTCCTCTATACCCATTAATCTGTGCCCAACCTGTAACTCCGGGTTTTGCAAAATGACGTACCATAAATTTATCAACTAACACACGATACTCTTCAGTATGTTTGATCATGTGGGGTCTAGGGCCAACCAGAGACATATTATTTAATATTACATTGATAATTTGTGGCAATTCATCAATACTGGTTTTACGCATAAAAGCGCCAAATTTGGTCACTCTTTTATCATTTTTAGTAGCCTGAACACTATCTGAATCAGAATTTACAGTCATGCTTCGAAACTTAAGGCACTTAAAAGGTTGTCCATCTTTTCCTGTTCTTTCTTGCACAAAAAATACAGGTCCTTTACTCGTCAACTTTATGATTATCGCAATAATTGGAAACAACCAAGAAAATAGCAACAAAATCACCAAAACAGAAAATACAATATCAAAGCCTCTTTTTATAAATCTATTGGTTAAACTTTTTAAAGGCTCACTTCTTAATTTCATAATGGGTATGTTCTCTACATAATCAATAGAAAATGTTTGAGACAAGTACTCTGAAAACTCAGGAATTACTCGAACACGCATCATATTATTATCTGCATATTGAAACAAGTCATTAATCAATTTACTTTGATGGTAAGGTAATGAAATGATAATTTCATCTACAGTATGATCCTTTAAAAAGTTTGTAATTTCTGTAAGCCCTCCTTTATGATATTGTTTTAAATGATTGCTAACAATTGCATCAGTAAACAGTCCTGAAATGTGAAAGCCATAATTTTCGTTCAAATAAATTTTTTGGATAAGTGTATTGATATTTTTATTGATTCCAACCAATAAAACTCGACTAAAATTATACCCTTTTCTTCTGTATCTTTTTAAGAAATAAATAAATAAAACCCTCCAAAAAAGCACCAAAAAACTGAAAACTAAAATAGCATACGCAAAAAAGGGTCTTGAAAACTTATCATCAGTTATAAAAAAAATTAATCCTCCACTTAAAAAACAAAACATGATAAGGGCATATAAATTTCTAGATAAAACCCTGTGCGTAAAAAATATTCTTGGAATTTCATAGATATCAAACTTCAAACAAATGGATACCCATAATATAGACCAGCCAATAATAAAGCTATTGTAGAATATAAAATTAGGATACGCGCCTTCAAACACCCAAAAGGTAGCACATATGTAAGAAATCACTAACAAAAAAATATCAACAATAGAAGATATTATTGGAACAAACTTTGACTTTTCTATTTTCATTTTTATAATTTAAACTCATCAAAAAGTAAATTAATGGCACAATTACTATATTAGAGAGGCTACTATTTCTTTCTCTTATAAATCATAATGCCTTTTTTATTCTAAGAATAACTTAACGTTATTTAACGGTCTTTTCTTCTAATCATTACTTTTAACAACAAGTATAGAAAAAACGGACCATAATACAAATACCTGCGCCACATTCTTTTGGGTTCTTTTACCAAGCGAATAAACCATTCTAACTGCATTTTAATCCAAAATTCATTGGGTCTTTCTACAGTACCCGCATAAAAGTCGAATACAGCACCTATAGCACAAATGGTTTTTGTGTTTAATTGATTTTCATTTGCTTTTGACCATTTTTCTTGTTTTGGGGCGGTCATCCCTACAAATAAAACATCTGGTTGTACTGCATTTACTGCGGCTACCATGTTTTCATTGTCTTCTTTTGTAAATG
This sequence comes from Polaribacter sp. R77954, assembly GCF_044595335.1. Taxonomy (GTDB): domain Bacteria; phylum Bacteroidota; class Bacteroidia; order Flavobacteriales; family Flavobacteriaceae; genus Polaribacter. The sequence goes on along the minus strand of NZ_CP138992.1, from coordinate 3,139,154 downwards.
CTGCTTTATAAGGTGGCGAATACGTAGATACCTCAATATTTGGATGTTCTTTTGCTAAACGTTCTTTTATTTTATGTAAAGTATCTTCAGAGGCCCCTAAATACATACACGAACCAGAATGTATTTGCAATTGTTCTAGTAAATATTGATGAATATCTGCCCCTGCAATTTTTTTTATTTTTTGTTTTTTTAACAGTTTGGCGGCAATAACTATGCCTATACCATCTGGCAATAGAATATCTGACTGCTGTAACGCCTTTTTAAAATTGAAATCGTTATCTGCAATACAATACGAATATTGATTGATAGTGGTGATGAGTTGCTTCTGCCTATAATTTATTGTTGATAAGGCATCATTAAAAACATTGTACTCTAAAAGGGGTAATGATTTATGTTTCATAGATTAGATATTTTTAATATAAATATAGTACTATAAAAATTAAAATCAATATTATTATTGCTTTCATTTACGCACTTAAATAGTCTAAAACTTTATCTTTTTTTAAAAATAAAGTAATTTATCTTAGTACAACAGTATGTATTTTACTTTATAAAACATCAATGCTGTTATAAACAGTTTTATATAGTTCTATCATTTTTTTTACTTTTAGATCCCAGGATAACTCAACCTGGCGTTCTTTGCAGTTCAATCCCATTACTCTAATAAGGTGTCTATTTTCATAAAGATGTGTTATTTCTTTTGAAAAATCAACTACTGATTGTTTTGGATTGGTTAGTGGTATTTTAACACCCACTTTTTCATTTACAGCATCTCCTTGTCCACAGGTATTAAAACATACAACAGGTAAATTATTACCAATAGCTTCCAATACCACATGAGGTGTTCCTTCAGCAACACTCGTGAAAAACATCAAATCAAATTTTTGCATCATCTGTTGTACCTCTTTATGACTTACCAATCCATACCATTTACATCGGTTTTCTACACCTCGTGACATTGCCAAATTTTTATAAAAAACATTATCCCCCCCCCCAACAATATGGAGTACGACATCTACTTTATTGATTGTTGCCAAGGTTTTTATGGCAATCGATAATTGTTTTCTAAAATCAAGTTTTCCTACCCATAAAAGATCTAAATGCTTTTTATTCGTTTTGTCTAAAACTTCATGTTCTTGAATATAACAACCTGTTTCATTGATCAATGGAGATGCTATATTAAAAAACTTACTAAAGGTAACCTGAGAATTTGTTGATGCTGAAACAACTACTGAAGCGCTTTTAGCAGCTAGGTGAATCCGTTTTGAATACGTGAGTTGTAAATAAGTAATACTATTTTTAAGATGTGTAAATAATTTTGTCCTTAAGCTCGCTCCCACTAAATAGGAAACTGGAAATTTTTGTTTGGCATCAACAGGTCCCCAAATAAATGGAATACCTTTTATTCTCCATAAGTAGCCTGGTTCTCTAAATCCAATCATATTTAATTGATGAAGAATATCAATTTTATTTGAATTAACAATTTCTTGAGCAATTTGATAGGTTTTTAATTGCCATTTATTATAATGTTTATAAAAACGCCAATCACCTTGATTCCAACACATCTTACGAACTTCTACTGAAACTGGGCTGTAATAAAAGTACATATTAACTGATTGTGGCAGCTTAGGCAGTACCTCTTCAATTATATCTCGAAATTCACCTTCCGTAATGATATGAAGTTCACAATACTTTGCTAAATTTACACACCAATTCCAAGCCATACCAGGCTCACTACCCATATTTGGCGAGCAAGCATATGCATTTATTAAAACTTTTATCATTTTAAAACATAATTATTTAAAACCCAAATTAATTTTTATTAATGTTACTAGTAAGATACTTTATAGAAGCTTTTCTTTCTTTTTCTAAAACTTGATTTGCATTTGTAAAATCAAGATTAAACAAAACATCTAATTCGTCAAAACCACTAATACCTTCCCAAACGATTCTATCATCTAAGCCCACCATTTTTAAAAAATTGACCATACGAGAATTATTTTTTCTTTCACGATTTAAAACCGCAAAGAAAGGCACATTAAAATTGGTAGAAAAAGCAGTTCCATGAAAAGAGTTGGTCAACACAAAAGCTGCATTCATAAATAAATCTATATATCCATCAGGCCCTTGGTCTTCAAGATTAATTACTTTGGGATAGACAGCATTTGAATAAGCTCTTTTGGTTAATTTTATAATTTCAAACCCTAATTTTTCTTGTAAATAATGTGCTATTTTAATCAAAGTTTCTGACTCATGCAAAACATAAATAATCAAATATTTTTTTTTTCTCCTTATCGGTTTTATAATAACTTCTTTCCACTCCTCTTTATTAAGTAACAATGTAGGGTCTAAAACTCTAGTTCCTTCTCTTCCAGAAATTTCTTTTACCAATTTCACACCATCCTCCTCACGAACGCCTATAACATCAAGATTGGCTATATAATTTTTATATAGGCAATAGTACTTTTCATCAATCTCTGATACTCCAAAACTTGAAGCAAAAGACATTTTTATTTTGTCTTTAGGAGCGAACTCTAAAAAATAAGGAGCCATCGAAGTACCTGTACTTGGGTTCCAGATTTGGTCGCTACCCGCGATAAAAACATCATAAGAATGATTGGCTTTGTATAGTTCTTCTATGCTTTTGTATTCTTTAGAATACTTAGTGTTATTTTTATGAAAATTTTTAAAGTTTTCTTTTCTCGTTTTTATTTTCTTAACAAATGAAGAAACAAAATCTTCATAAAAAGGAGAAACCATCCTATATAAAAAAGTATGTTTCCATTTTTCTTTTTTACTAAAAGCTATTGCTGGTTCAGAATCTTTTGTTTCTTTATGATTACGATGTTTATAATATAAATAATCAATCAATTCTGCATCATAACCAAGTAACTGCATTTTTTTTTGAGTTGCATATGCCTGTAGCTCTGCTCCATAATTATTTGTCCTAGAAATGGTAATAATTCCTATTTTTTTCATAATTATTTTTTAATTATTTTTTTTGCTAAATTGAAAGCTTTGCCTTTCATTAAACCTCTTGCAGATCCAACAATTTTTCCAGACATCGTTAATGAACTAATTAATTTATAAGCCTCATTTTCATCAATTGTTTCAGTAAAGACCTCTAGAACAATTGATTTTGATGTCAAGTCTTTATTTATAAATTTTTCATATACTTTTTCAAACTCATTTTTATTTGAAGCCGCCAAATATTCAAAACCTAAATCTTCTGCATAGTGCTTAACTAGCTTATCTGATTTATTACCGTAATGACCACCTGCAGCAATATAAGCATCTGTATCCTCAGTTTCAAATACAGTTCCCATACTATCAAAGTTTTTAAATTCCTGCCCTCTTCCATTGTTTATAATCAAAAGTCTAACGTTATTACCAATATGTCTATTACCTAAACTATTTATGTCATAAAAAAATGCCAAATCTCCGGTAACACCAAAATAAAGCTTTTTTCTATCTGCTAAAGATGCCCCAATTAAAGAAGAAACTACACCATCAATACCAAAACCACCTACATTTGAGTACCCTAAAACAGATTCAGGTATTTCAAAAAAGTTCCAAGCTCTTAGACTATTTCTAATACCTAAGTGTAATACCGAGTTTTCTGGCATTAATGGAGCTAATTGCTTAGCAACCCATATATTAGAAAATGGTAAATCTGGTATCTTATTATAAAACTCCTCATTTTGCTTATTAAATTCATCTAATAAGGTATTCGATAAATCAGTTTTTTTAACTGAATAATGTTTGAAAAAAGTTTTTTCAGGCATGTCAAAAACAAAACTAAGTTTTTTAAATGTATCACGTACCTCGCCGTCTTCACTTACACGCCAAACTTCCTTAGCTCTATAACCGCAATTTGACACCTCCCCAATATGAACCAATAAATCTAATTCATTATTTTTAAAAAGCGCTTGATTTTGCGCTTCTATTAATGGAAATAAAACCCTATACTTTCCTTTATAGTTACTGGTATGATCGCATAAAACAACAGCGTTATTAGCTTCACAAAATTCATTAATACTTTCTAATTGATCTTTAGTCCATTTCATATGGGAACCAACAAAAACTCCTATTCTATTATGCTTAATTTCTGGAAAAATATCATCTTCAGATACTCTCTGTATTCTATGGGTATTAGGCAATTCTTTTACGGAAAAATCTCTACTATAGGTCGTTGGTAAATTAATATGAACAGGTCCTCCCCCATTTCTATTTAATTCCAAAATTGCTTTATTCAAATTTATCATACAATGCCACTCATCCTCTTTATCTTTAATTTCAGGAATGGTTACACTTAAATTTACGACATCTTTAGGCATAACACTTCTATCTATCACCTGATCCATAAGATGCCCTATATTTGTTATACTTCTACCAGAAGTAATCGCTAATACTGGTAATTTTCTATAATATGCTTCTGTAAGCCCTGGTAAATAATTACGAGAAGCTGTAGCACCTGTACAACTTAAAACAACAGTTTCGCCGGTTTCAGCTGCCAAACCAGTAGCAATATAAGCTGCTGAGCGCTCATCGACAGAAGAATATATTTCAAAAAAAGGATCTTGTTGCATGCTTGCAACAAAAGTCATATTTGTACCTCCTGGTGAGGCAATTATTTTTCTAATTCCATTTTGTTTTAATAAAGAAAGTACCATTTGAACATTTCGCTCTGTTGTATAGTTTGTTTTCATAATTATTTTTTATATCAAATTGTTGCTGTTGTTGATGTAAAATAAAGTTATTTTTTTAACAAAATAAAATAATTTTCCAAAATTTACATTTAATTTTAAAAACGACTTATTATTTGATGCATTTTGTATAAAAACTTATATGAAATTGTATATCTGAAAATTAAGTACATTATTTTATCTTTTCGAGAAAGAATTTCTGAGAGAGGAGTTACATCACCAGAAAGTCGATCTAAAAAAGCTTCTTTTTTCCAGTCAATAGGTAAAAAAACTTGGTTATTAAAAAAAACTTCCATACAATTTTGTAAAGCAGATAATGTTGGTGTAGCATCTTCAAAATCGAAATATTTTTTTATTTTACTATTATCGTATTTTCTATCAAACAATTTATCATATTTTACGACATATCTATCAGGAATTGGCGCTTTATCCAAAACTAATATTTTTGGCTTTTTACCTAGTTTTATTTCAATCGTTTCTACATAAGCAGAAAGCATATCTTCCCATTTATAAGCTTCAGAAACCGTGATATTAAAAACTTCTTTTAAAGCATTTGGTTCTCCTATAATTGCACTAATCGCTTTAGATACATCTAAACCATAAGTTAAGGTTGCATACTTAGACATGATATCTTTAGACACCACTATTGTTCGGTTTGCCAATGCTCTATATAGCCAATGCTCTTTTGCAAGTTCTCCTAATTGCAAACGATTTTCACTAAATGTAACAGAGGGCCTAATGATAGTCCAATTAGAAAATCCGCTATTTTTCAATATATCCTCTTGCCTAGCCTTAGCAAGTCCATATTCATCTGTTTTTAAATATTCATCATCCTTGCAAACATCCAACAAACGAGGTGATTCTTCCGTTATAGGCCCTAAAGAATCTGCAAAAACTCTAGATGAACTAAGGTAAACATATTGGTTGGTTTTCTTTAACAATATTGCTACCCGTTCTTTAAACTCATTTGTTTTATATACCATAAAATCAACGATAACATCCCATTTTTGAGTCAAAAGAGAATTTAAAAAATCTATATTATGAGCATCACCCTGTATATACTTTATATTTGGTTTTGATTTTTGAGTTCTACGGGAAGTCACTACCGTTTCATTACCTGCACCAGACAGAATAGAAACTAAATGCACTCCCATTGCTCCTGTACCTCCTAATATCAATACCTTCATAACATCAATTTTAATAAAACATTTACTCTATTATATTTTCACCTTTTAAAAACTCAATATGTTTAATTTTGCCTTCTTCTGTTTCAAATCTATCTTTAATTTTTTTTGCAGGTACACCGCCCCATATTTCACATGGTGGGATTGATCTACTCACTACAGAACCTGCAGCAATAATAGAGCCCATACCAATTGTTACCCCCGCAAGAATAGTACATCCGTTTCCAATCCAGACATCGTCTTCAACTATAGTCAAACCATCCTCACCTCTTGCTCCATCCCAAATATACTCTCCTGGAAAGTTAAACAAATGATCATTTCTTCCTATAAAAATAACTCTTCCCGCAACCAATATATTACTCCCAAAATGAACATCTGTTACTACTCTACAAGAAACTCCAAATTGCACTCTATTACCAATAACAATATCTCTTTTAGCAAAACGAGTATTTTTCATTACTCTTACAAAACCATCATATTTTACCCATGGATAAAATATTCGAAATAACATAACTGACTTAAACCTGTTGTAAAAATATCCTAAAGCAAAACTTACTTTATTACTTCCAACAGCCATATTACTATAATCTATTTTTAACATATTTTTTTATAAATAATTTTCTAAAATACACAAACCTTTAGTATCTAATAATTCAAATTATACTAGTGTAAAATAAACAATTTTAAGCTTATTTTATCCCTTGGGGCTTGTAATAAAATCAATATTTATCCTAAACTCTAGTAAAATAATTATCAAAAACTTTGACATAATCATTAAATGAAATATTCATTTTATTCATATTATTATTTTTTTTTATTTTTAATAAAGTAGACAAACCAAAAATGAGATCTTTTAAATCTCCAGATTTAAAAATGTAACCATTAGATTCATCAACCAAACTATTCGCCCCAACCCTATCTGATACTAATACATAACAACCAGCGACCAAAGCCTCATTAACCACAGCACCGAACGGTTCAAATTTACTTGGTAATACAAACACATTCGCAATTTTATACCAAGCATATAACTCCTTACCTGTCAACCTCCCTCTAAATAAGACTCGCTCTTCTAATTTAGAATTAACAACATCTTCTTTTAATAAATCAAACAAACTACCATTTCCTATAAAGACTAAAACAGTATTTTGTTCATTCAACTTTTTAAAAGCCTCTAATAATAAGTTTGGACATTTTACACTTTCTAATCTACCCACAAATAAAACCACTTGTCTGCTTTCTAATTGATACTCTTTAATCAAATCACTTGCCTCTATTGAAGCATCTTCAAATTTTTTAATCAATTTAGTATCATCTTGTATAATAGGAAAATAATTAAACTTACTGATTTCATTACCATACATTTCACGTAAAATCTTTTCCACAACAGGATGAACAACAAGCATCTTATCTACAGATTTAACAACTTTATTTAGCATTTTTTTTCTAAAACCACCTATATTTTGAAGCATTGTTGGAGAGTCATCTATAGTTACCCATAAATTATAGGAGAAGAAAAAACTACCCAAAATCGATAACAACGTATTTATACCTAGTTCATGCGCTAACACAATATTGGGTTTAAATTTTTTTATTTCTCTTAAGTAAACTAAAGAAAACAAATGCCTACCTAAGTAAAAACCACTGTTAAAATATTTATAATCAAAATTAGCTTGTCTATTGACATATTTCAAATCAAACCCCAAAGTTTTAAGCTCCTTTTCACTTCCAGTAAGTATGACTTTTACATTAAAGCTTTCTGACAACCTGTTGTATAAATCTATCCTGTAAGGAGCCAAATAAGGGTGGAAAATTAGAATCTTTTTCATTATTTAATTAGTCATTCATTAATATGATAAAACTACTTTTTCATTTTATATTTATACTGCAATTGTTGTATTGCTCCTTTAATAGTTTTAATAATACCTATCATACGAATTGTAAAAAAAATGGGATTATTTGTATAATTAGTATACTTCCTTAATTTTTCACTTTTTAAATTTATAACCTTCTCTACTGCAATTTTTAAGAAAGGAATTCCATGATGTTTCGTATTAAAACGAATTACATTTATGGATTTTACATCTTTTATGTGATGATGTTGTTCTGAGTCCCAATCCGAACCAGCAGATAAAAAATAGAACACATCTAAATCGTTATTAATAAATGGTTTAATATCGTAATATTCCGAAACAGGTAAAGTTCTATATTTAAAAATAAAAGGATCTACGTTACTACTGCTGGTATCTAACAAAGAATTAATCTCAAATTGAGCATTAAAAACGATTGCTTTTTTTGCTTTTAACATTGAACCATATAAAACAGCAGCATATCCACCAGCAGAACTACCAATTGTAGTAATAGAATACCCTATAGTTTCACGCATTAAAAATTTTAACAGTTCTTCCGGAGAACTTATCTCTTTATTAATACCTGATAAATACCACTGTTTATGAACGTCTCTTAAAAAGATATGTTTGTACACGTTTTTAATACGCGTCCCATACCATTCAAAAAAGTTTTTATCAACAATCTTTTTTTTGAAAATATCTTCGGCGTTTGGATAATAAATATCGTTACTACTAAAATAGATTGCACATGTCTTATTATCAGTACAATCTTGATTATACGAAATTAAATAATTGTTTTGGGTATTGTATACTGTTTGTACAATATGAGAATCTACTTGAAATACCCAAGGGTCTTTGTCTTCGATTATTTCCATAATTGAGGGATTAAAGCTCTAAGATTAATCAAAATAAAATGTTTTATAGCTATTAGTAGACCAAAATGTCTTTTTTCATAGATAAAAAAAGGTATTGGCTCAGCATAACCTAATGGAGAATATAATAATTGAAATCTATTTTTTATGTGGGTTTCTTTTAAACACCATTTTGGTAATGTAGGGTTAGACTCGCAAGTACCGATATAATCGGAAGTGATATAGTTTTTAAAACCAACTTTTATCGCTCTAAGTCCATAATCAAAATCACCTATGGCATGTTTAAAAGACCAATCGAGATTACCTATTTTATCATACACGATCCTTGGAACTAAAACAAAATTACCATGTATAATTCTACATTCTTGTATTTTCCCATTAGGTATAACCAAACCCTTTTCACCTATTTTTGAACCTCCATAAGTTATAGTTTTTTCAAATTCTGAACATGTTGGCCCACATATTAAAGATGAAAAAGAAGTTTTCTCAGAAGCTTCCAACATTAAAACTATCGAATTTTTAAACAACTTAACATCATCATTCAACCATAAATAAAAATCGTACTCGTAATTCATTGAAGCTACTTCCCAAGCCTTAAACATCCCTCTATTCCAAAATAGATTTCCATTACCCTCAATGACGTTTACTTTTGGATAACTTTGATTTACAGCTGCTGTCGTACCATCTGTTGAATTATCATCTACTAAAAAAATATCCAAAGTAAACTCTCTAGGTAAAGTTGCCTCATATAACGATTTTAGACAATTAAGTGTTTTTACTTTGCGGTTATAACAAGCAAGTAATACAGCTATTTTTTTTTCTATTTTCATTTGTGACTCTTTTAATATGTTCTTAAATTTAATCGATTTACAATTTAAATAATTTTAAAAAAATCCATTATAATTTATGTTTAGTAGTAAAAATGTTAATAACAACTTTTAGCTTTTTATTTTATCAATTTTTTTTTCCAATACATTCTAAACTTTAAGTTCAATTTATTTGAAAAAATAGCATTTATCCATAAAATAATTTCTTGATTATTCATTTTCCTTATTTGACTAGACATACAAACCCCAATAGTAATCCAAAGCATAAAAGTAGTTAGGGTAAAAAAGTTAATATCTTCTACCCATGCATAGCACCATCGAAAAGCCAAATATATCCCTAATAGTTTACTAAAATAATTATTTGATCGATTAAGAGCCAAATAACTAGCGAAATAAAAAATGATAAAATAAAAAAAGACCCCTATTAGCCCTGTCCACATAAAAACATTTAAAATGGCAACTTCATTACTAGAACGCTCTTGCCTTCCTGTAATATCAGCCAAATCGGAAAAAAGTTCTGTTTCGTTACCCCTTGCAGGGCTTCTCCCAAAAACCCAAGTATTGTACTTCTTGGCAGTCTTTAGCACTTCGATATATATATCCGTGCGTGTATCTGTAGTTAAATCTTCTGTTGATTTTTCTCCAGTAAATACATTTGTACTTTCAGTCTTTGCATCAGTCCGAATATATTCGTTAATTTTAAAAATATTGAAGGATCCAGAGATTGCCAATAAAAACAATACAAACGGTAATATAAAAAGTACGTTCCTTATGATTCTTAAAACCTTGTTTCCAATGAAATATCTAAAATAATAAAACATTGAAAATAAAACAGGTATAAAAAATTTAATGACATTACTACGAGCTCCAAAAGCAAAAAAAACGACGAACAGACTAATGGTTAAAACTATAAAGTTCCATGGCCTTCTTATAATAGGCAAGAAAATGGCAAAAAAACTAATAGGTACTAGATAAAACCCAACTGCTCCGCTAGATATAAATGGGAAAAAAAATATAAATAACGGTAATGTGTATTTTAAGTAATATTTTAAAAGAACCACCACGAAAGCCATATTCATACCCGCAAATGCAACAACGGGGAGCAATAACGCTAAACCATTAGCAAACAGTGCTTTATAGTCCCAATATGTTTCAGCAACAAAAAGCCCTCTTATGAAACTAATAATATTATATAAGATATAAAAAACAACTGCATACTCAGCAAATGAAGGTTTTTTATGAGTTTTTAAATGAGGAATTACTGCATAAAAAGAATACAGCAGTATAAACTGTAAAAACCAAGAAACGAAAGTACTTCCAATAAGAGGTAAGGTCGTATAAGGTTGAATAGTAAGTATTGCTATCAATAAAATAGAATAAGGTAGGTATTTAAATAATAAATATCTTTTCATTTATTATATTTCTTTGATAAATTTAGCAGGGTTCCCTGCCCAAATTTGATTTTCAGGAATACTTTTACTTACTAATGAACATGCACCTACAACAGCATTTTTACCTATAGTAACTCCTTTTAATATAGTTGAATGTGCCCCAATAAAAACATTATCCTTTAAAACGACTGGTGCTTTTTGTGCTAGCTTTTTATCCAACATAGGATTTTTTCTAATTTCAGGATCTAAATGATGAAAATCTGTATCATAGATACAAACCCCTCCGCCTAATTTTACATCATTACCTATGCTAATTTTATGATTACAAATTAAAGCTGTTGCACTCATACCAACGTTATTACCAATAGAGAGCTCACCTTCCACCCATAAAATCGTTTTTTGTTGACGACCAATTAAATTAAAATTAGATCCACTATTAATCTGCAAATAATCACCGATACTAACTCGACCTCTTCTTGTGACTCGAACTTTTAATAGCCCGCCTACTTTTAATGATTTGCCATACTTCACATTATTTAAATAAAACATCAATTTTGCGACAGGTGTGTATATTGGATTGAATAACCTACCCTTAATTTTCCGAAATGCTTTGTAAATTAAACTAATCATTTGATTTTGTATTTAAAATTTCACTATAATAGCTTAAATATTGTTGCGCTATAGAAGTGGAAGAAAACCTTTCCATTACATTAGTGTACCCTTTTAAAGAAACATCCCTGTAAAGTATTTTATCTTTAATCAAACTTACAATTTTTTCAGTTATGAGTTGTACATTTCTAACATCTACCAACAATTTTTCTTGATTAATAACCCAGGGTACTGCACCTGAGTGGTCTCCTCCAATTGGAGGAACACCCATAGACATGGCTTCTATAAGCACAACACCAAATGATTCTTCTAAAGCTGGATGCAATAAAAAATGAGCTGTTTTAAGTTCATTTAACAAATAATCTCTAGTAACAACACCATTAAAAAAAACATTTTGCACCTTTAAATCAAGTGCATCCTTGTATGCTAGCCCTCCTTTTTCAGAACCACCGCCAAACAAATGTAAGGAAACATTAGGAAACTTTTTTTGAATTATTGTAAAAGATTCTAATGCTTTTTTTCCATTTTTTCGTTGATCCCAACCATTATTAACCATCATAATTTTAGCAGCATTTAAACTCCCTAGTTTTATATCAATCATAGTTTTAACTTCTGTAAAGCTATATTGAACCTTAATAGGGTTAGGAATTACTTTTACATTTTCTATTCTTTTTTTTACATAATCGAACATATATGGTGAAACAGTAGAAGCATTTCTTACTTTTTTTAAAATTTGCTCTGCCATTAAAAGTCTTCCAAATCGATATAGGTTTTTAAAATACCTAAGCACTACAAATGGATTGTCATGCACCGTAACTAAATAAGGGGTTTTAAACTTCACTGCTGTCCCTGCAAACTCATAAGACCAATGCGCATGTACAAAATCTGGATTTCCTTGATTTAAAACCTTAAGCATTTGATTTTGTTCATAAGCATAAAAATCTAAAATTCTACCTATTTTTTTTCCATTCATTTTTATCGAAGCAGGTCGATAAGGTACTACAACCCAGGTAAAATTGTTGTAAGTAAATCTTTTTATACTATAATCATCATTTATCGCCTTTGTTGTGGTAATAGCACAAACAGTATGCCCAAAATCAATAAAATCCCTTATCAAAGTACCTATAAATGGCGCTCCAGAGAAGCCTAAAGGCAAATGATCAATATTTACATTTGGTAAGAATTCTTTGATAAAAGAACGATCTGATGGTGCAAGCAGTGCTATTTTCATTATACTAAGTTAAAAATTCAGCTTTTACTGGAAAAGGGGCAACACTCAACAGATTTTGTTGAATGTGTGTTAAATTCTTTTTTATGTGCGACTTATCTTGGTGTTTTTCAAATAAATCTAAATAATAATTTTCATCAAAATTTTCGATAACTAAAGAAAAAGGCTCATATTCTGGAATATCTACAGAAGAAAAATAATCACAAAATTTTACATTATCTTTTGATAATGATTTCTCTCCTAATAACATCCATAAAGCTTCAATACCATATGCATTTGCTATAATTAAACCATGTAAAGACGTAGAAATAATTTTTTCACACATTACAAACTCATTGATTACCTCTTCTATAGCATTATTATTTAAATTGATTACATGTACAGCATCTGTATTAGATATTTTAGCTTTTACTTCTTCGAAATGAGAAATATGCGGAATAACACCTAATTTATATTTTTTTTCAATTTTGTTTGATGGATTATATACCAAAGGAGTTAACAAACCAGGGTCTCCTAATTTGATATCATTATTAAAACCTAACTCCCTTACCTTTTCTAATGTATATTTACCACGCACAGCCAAGTATGTTGAGGGTTGTATTGCCATTTTACGATCGATGATTCCTGCACCCCAAACCACGGCTCTTTTAGAAGTGTACCAATTTAAAATACTGCCAATACATAGCATATACTCTTTAACAAAAATGGAGCGTACAAAATTTTTAAATAACCAAAAAGAGAGTTTCCCCTTGATTGTTAAAGATACAAACTGTTTTAAAGAATCTAACCTAGCTTCAGCAAAATGTATATACGTTGTTTTTAAACCTGATAATTTCTCAATTAAATAAGGGTTTAAGTCATCACCAAAGTTAAAATAAGTATCACCTAAAGGTCTTGCCCATTTCAAATAAATTTTTTTCATATCTTTTTTTACCAATAACAGTTATCTTCTACTTGGTCGCTAGTTTTTGGCTTTTCTTTAGCACCGGGTTTCACCCAATACTCATTAAATAAACTTGGATAATTCAAATTCAAAGCCTTACCATAATCTGTGCTTTCCCATCTTTTCCCCTTGATGCCAAATAACAATTGAGAACTACCTCCTAAATGAAATGCTTTTTTACCCAATCTTTTTATATGCGCAGCTAAAGGGAAGCCATAGGCACCTGCACCAATTATACAAATATCAAAATCAGTTTCATCTATTTGTTTTTTCATAGAATCTAAAGCTTCAAACCAATCTTTATAATTTTTGTTTATTCCTCCTAAAGACTGTACAGCTTGTATGGTTTTCAATTCAAATTGAGGTAACAACCCATTTGGAAAAATCAAATTTCTTTTAGGGTATTGTTGTTCTATCGTTTCATTAAAAGGATGTATGACCAATACTTTTTTACCTTCTAAAGCTTTAGTCCAAGACATAGTTGTCCAAAAGGGTTCTAAATACACCAAACGTACTTTTTGAGCTTTGCCAATTTGTTTTTCAAAATCTTTTTCTTCAGATAACCATGACCCTAAAATATCTACCTCTTTCATATCGGCTAACATTAAATCACAAAATTGTTCTATTTTTTCTACTGTTGGTGGAAAAAAACCTGACCATTGCTGCATTTGGTTTAAAATATTTTTTTCCCACCACCATGCATTTGTTTTCCCTTTTATATAAGAAAAATATTGATTCTTTTGACTATGCACTCCTAGATAATTTGACAAGCAACTTAACTCCGTCGACCCAAAACGGGCAATCATACAGGGTTCATCAGAAACCAAAGAATCATAAATAAGTTTTGATGCTTCATTAGGGTCTTGTATACAAATAGGCTTTTCTTTTTTGGGCTTACTTATGTACGTTGTATATATCTTTCTTAAAATCTTTAAAACTATCATAAATATCGTTGTTATTTTAAGTTTCCATTTTCATCCACCATAATCCAATCATTACTTTTAGGATATCCGTGCCAGAAATCTTTAGGCACTATTTTTAAACCTTTATTTAATAGTGCTGGTTTGTAGGAAAATGAACTTTTGCTAGTAATCAATACATCTGCGTACACCATATGTAAAAAAGACTCTATAGCCCCCATATCTAAACAATAGGTTAAATTAGAAAATTGTTCAAATTCTATAAAATCTTCCTTTTTACCTTGAGAAAACAAATAAATGCAAACTTTTTTATCCGTACTAATATAATCTAGTGTATTTTGTAAAGTATTTATAAAATAATCATTGGTCATCCATCGCATCGTATGATTTTCAATTTTATTTTGACCTTCAACAATATCACCTCTTCTTACATGTATGGCAATATTATATGTAGTGTTATCAAATTGTAGCTTATCTTGTTTTCTTAAGGGGGCATTGTAAAACTTGTTTTGCATTTCTTGAATCACACCAAATTGATCTTTATAAAACTGATCTTGCTCAGCTATAAAAACTACATTTTTAGTTTTGTAGGAAGCTATTATTTTCTTCTGTAAGGCCACTTCTTTAACATTACTTTCTTTAAATAGAGGTAGTTTTACGGTTTTATATCCATTGCATAATAACTCTGTGTAATCTATATCGCCTGTACCAAAACCTAAAAATTCTTCCCATTTTTTTGTTGAAAAAGGCACGTGTGCAAAGTTAAGACCAAACTGTTTTGCATACCAATACCCTGCAATCCAATTTGCCATCTGATGTCCAATACCAGCACCGTAGTTGGGTTTGGCTATATAATATGTATTTTTAACTGAAGCCACCTCCTTTTTTTTAGTATGAAAAATTAAATAGTGCCAATATGAACGGTATAAGAATGGATATATTTTCTTATTCCTTAATAAGGATACTAATTTTGACCAAATTCTTAATTTTATTTTGGAGTATACTTTCATATAAATTATTCAGAACTATTTTACTCTTTCAAAACCATTTAATCTCCAAATTAACTTTGTGAATTTTATATAAAATATATAAATTTTTCTTATGCGATTACTATTTCTTAACAAACATAATTCTAATAAATTAAACTGTGCTAGAATTTTGGCATCTAATTTTTTTAAGAAGAAATGATTTGCAGCATACTCTTTGTTAATAGTATTGATCATAAAAAAATGTCTTAGTTCATATTTCATAAAAACGATAAACAGTTTATCTTTTTTATCAGTTTCTTCGTAGGTTTCATATACCATATTATATCTATCTACAGTATCTTGTATCAGTTTTTCACTCTCATAGATTGATGTATTTGTTGCTTGGCCATTGACATCACCAACATAAACACTAAGAGGAAAACCAGAATAAACAGGCTTAGAAAGTAGCGCTGCTTTATACAAAAAAGTAAAATCTTCATTTCTTTTCATACCCAAAGGAAAACCACCTACTTTATAGAAAAGTTCTTTGGTTACCACAACTGCACTAATATGTAAAAAAACATGAGGGTTTTCAAAAAATTCAAAATGTACTATTTTACCTTTATATTTATCTATTTGTCTTGGTTTACCATAGCCCTTACTATTTTTACCCATACCTGCACTACAAAAAAATGCTGATTTTGGAAACGCTTCAATAGCTTCTTTCATTTTTTGGAGATAAGTAGATAACCACTCATCATCCCCATCTAAAAAGGCAATATAATTATATTGGGCATTTTCAACACCTGTATTTCTTGCACCACTAACTCCTTGATTATTTTGATTGAAAATTTTAATACGTTTATCCGTTGTATAACCGTTTATCACCTCAACACTATTGTCTGTTGAACCATCGTTGACAATAACAACTTCATACTCTTGAAATGTCTGATCTAAAACTGTCTTAAGAGTATTGACAATGGTATGCGCCTTATTATAAAGAGGAATTACTACTGAAATCATTTTTTTTTATTAAAAATATATTTATTATCTTGATATTTAACTAAGAACTCTACAATTTAAATCCATTATATTACGTATAATACTAAATTTAATTTTTGCATTTTATAAATTGAGGTTTTAGCTAAAAGAAACTACAGCAATTGAATATTACTCTACACCATAGTATTTGTTTATTTTAATTTATATTATTTTACATAATTTAATTCAGTGATACTTAATTTTTATTTTACTCTTAATTGATTTTGTTATATTTCTAATCATATTTCTTTCATTATCTCGTAAACCGACAAACCATGACAATATAAGAAATGAAAGCAAACTAACAATACCTACAACTAAAAACCTATAAAATCCAAATTCCATAAAGTAATTTGGTATTGAACTTAATAAATAAGTAGCTCCAAAAACTAAAATACATGGAACTATTACTTCGATAATAAAAAAAGGAATAGATAATCCACACTTTTTTTTAGAATAGTAGAGGACAATCATAGATTTTAATAATGCATAACAAATAAAAATAATATACATATTCTGCGGTTCAAATTCTAAAGAAAAAAAGAAATAAGTAACCCCCAATGGTACAAAATTTAAAATAGAAGAAATAATCTGATACTGTTTTATATCTCCTACTGCAGAAATTGATGAATTTAAAGTTATAAACAATTGTTCTATCAAGTTTCTAATAAGGATAAGTGTACAAAATACAACAGCATATTCTGGCACGTCTTTTAACCAAACGCTAAAAACATAAGGCATTTCAACCATAATTGGCACATAAAATATTACTAGTAAGAAAAAAGAAAACTTACTCCCCATTAAAGAAGCTTTTAACATTAATGATCGGTTTCCAGCTCCTTCACTCTTAGCTAGTACAGGATTCAAAGCTCTTAACATTATATTAGCAAATGCTCCTAATTGCCCACTTAGTTGACTAGAAATACCTTGTGCAGCATTTACCTTAGTACCAAAAAAAATGTTAACCACAATATTTTGTCCATAATTAGCGATCATACTACTCGAAGATCCCAAAAAAGACCAACCTGCAAAACCAAACATTTCTTTAAACAAATCCTTTTCCTTGTATTTTTTAAAATTGATAACGACTTCATCGTATCTGTAACGTGTATACAAATGTCTTACCACATATAAAACTATTGGAACCAATGCCATTAAAATTCCGTACAATAATAATTTATCAATTGCACTATATGTAATAACTAATGCTATAATAAATTTTAAAGAAATTTCAATAATTCTTAGAATCGCAAAAAACAACATATTCTCATGTGCATTAATTACTGCATCAAAGGGTACCGTAAGAATTGTAAAAAAAGTACTAACAATCAAGCATTGAAAAATAATTTTGGCTACAGCCACTCTTTCTTCAGCTATATTAAAAATTCCATCAAATAAAAAATAACCTAAGATTTCAAGAGCAAATATCATAACAATTGCAATAATTAAATGCATTTTGTAACTTATATTAAAAATCTGCCTTTGTTTTTGGATATTTCCTTCACCTGAAGAAAAAGACATAAATCGCTGTGAAGCAGAGGCCATTGCTGCACTCAAAAACATCAACATAGCAATAGCACCACCCACAACATTAAAAATACCAAAATCTTTTGTTCCTAAAGCAGCTAAAACTAATCGTGTTGTATACAATGACAATACCACAGTAATTGCCATCTGAGCATAAAGTATAAAAGTATTTTTTGCAACTCTATTTGCTTCTTGCATTATTTTTTATAAAAAAATAGTATTTGGATTTCTAAAAAAATCCAATTTCAATAACTTGTAACTTACAGACAATTTAATAAAAAGTAAAAGAGAAAAATTAACAAATCGCTCTTCTAAAAAATATATTTTACTCCACCTGCTTTAAAACTTGATGCCCCGCTTTTAAAAGGTCTAGATCTTTTTTCATTAACGCTACATCACCTGCCATCATATCTTTTACCAAACCTGCTAAATCATATTCTGGTACCCAACCTAATTTTTCTTTCGCTTTGGTAGGGTCTCCTAATAATAGATCTACTTCTGTAGGTCTAAAATAAGAAGGGTCTATCGACAATACTTCTTTGCCGATTGCTACTTGAAATTCTGGATTATTACAAGCAGTTACAAAAGCTTTTTCATCTACACCTTCACCCTTAAATTCCAGTTCAACACCAACTTCCGAAAACGCCATACGCACAAAATCACGCACTGTGGTGGTTACTCCAGTAGCGATTACCCAATCTTGGGGTTTGTCTGCTTGTAAAATCATCCACATCATGCGTACATAATCTTTGGCATGCCCCCAATCACGTTTTGCCTCTAAATTTCCTAAGTAAATTTTTTCTTGTAAGCCTAAACCAATTTTAGCTACAGCTCTTGTAATTTTACGAGTTACAAAAGTTTCTCCTCTTCGTGGCGATTCATGATTAAACAATAGGCCATTACAAGCAAACATATCATAGGCTTCACGGTAGTTCTTAGTAATCCAAAAGCCATAAATTTTTGCCACTCCATAAGGAGAACGTGGATATAAAGGAGAGTTTTCATCATAAAAACCTCTTTCATTTTTATTTTCAGGTAAGCCTCCAAACAATTCTGAGGTAGAGGCTTGGTAAATTCTTGTTTTGTCTTTTAAACCTAGTAATCGAACAGCTTCTAAAATACGTAAAGTACCTAAGGCGTCTACATTTCCAACATATTCTGGCATATCAAAAGATACCTTTACATGAGACATAGCCCCCAAATTATAAATTTCATCAGGTTGACATTCTTGGATGATACGTGTTAAATTCATCGAGTCTGTTAAATCACCATAATGTAATTTTAAGCGTTGGTTAGGGTCATGCGGATCTTGATACAAATGGTCGATTCGATCGGTATTAAATAAAGAAGACCTTCTTTTAATACCATGTACCATATACCCTTTTTCCAATAATAGCTCTGCTAAATAAGACCCATCTTGCCCGGTGATTCCTGTGATTAATGCTACTTTCATATTTATTTTATTGTTCGTTGCTCGGTTTCGAGTTTCTATGGCTGCTTTTGGTAGTAGGCGATATATTAGTAAAAGTCAAAAGTCATACCCCATTTTCAATATTTAAAGTAATCCTTCAAAATAGGCAATCGTTTTCTTTAAGCCCTCCTCCAATTGTACCGTTGGTTGCCATCCATTTAATTGCTCTTTAGCCAAACTAATGTCTGGTTGACGTTGTTTAGGATCATCTTGTGGCAATGGTGTGTGTATAATCTTAGATTTTGAATTTGTCAAACGAATCACTTCATTCGCCAATTCTAACATAGTAAATTCATTTGGGTTACCCAAATTGACAGGGCCCAAAAATGCGGTATCTGAAGCCATCATGCGAACCATCCCTTCTACCAAATCATCTACATACTGAAAGGAACGCGTTTGTGTTCCATCACCGAATATCGTAATATCATCTCCTCTTAAAGCTTGCATGATAAAGTTAGAAACTACTCTACCATCTGCAGGATTCATATTAGGGCCATAGGTGTTAAAGATTCGTATAATCTTAATAGCTACTTTATTTTGTATATGATAATCCATAAATAAGGTTTCCGCACAACGCTTCCCTTCATCATAACATGAACGAATACCTATAGGATTTACATTGCCCCAATAGGACTCTTTTTGAGGATGTACAGCTGGATCTCCATACACTTCACTAGTACTTGCTTGTAAAATCTTTGCTCCAACACGTTTTGCCAACCCTAAAGTATTGATGGCTCCCATCACCGATGTTTTTATGGTTTTTATAGGATTGTGTTGATAATGAACAGGAGATGCTGGACATGCCAAATTATAAATCTCATCAACTTCGGCATAATACGGCTCTGTAATATCATGACGTACCATTTCAAAGTTAGGATTACTCCGTAATTTATTGATATTTTTTTTAGCTCCAGTAAAATAATTGTCTAAACACAATACCTCATTGCCCTCGTTTAATAAACGTTCACATAAATGAGATCCTACAAAACCGGCCCCACCTGTAATTAAAATTCGCTTCATATCATTGACTTTTTATAAATCATATCAAAATGATTTGTTCACTTATTTTAACCTTTCCCAATT
Source organism: Polaribacter sp. R77954 (assembly GCF_044595335.1). GTDB lineage: Bacteria > Bacteroidota > Bacteroidia > Flavobacteriales > Flavobacteriaceae > Polaribacter. Next base: position 3,118,534 of record NZ_CP138992.1, on the reverse strand, counting down.
CCTTTAAACTGAAAACCGATACTTTTCATAGCTGCAGCATCTAATATATTACGTCCATCGAAAACAAAGGCAGGCTTAAACATGTGTTGGTAAATTTCTTTCCAATCATAGGTTTTAAACTCATCCCATTCTGTCAATACAGCGATAGCATGCGACTTGTTCATGGCTTGTTTCGGGTCTTCATACACAAAAACTTGTGATTGTTTTTGTTTGATTTTTTCTGCTGTTAGTCCTTTCAGTTCCCATAAATAACTCAAATCTGCTCTAACTTTGGCTTGCGAAACTTTTGGATCGTATACATGAATTTCTGCTCCGTCTTCAATCAAATATTCGGCTACATAGATCGCCGCAGATTCACGAGTATCATTGGTATCTTTTTTAAAGGCCCAACCTAAAAAGGCAATTTTTTTACCATTTACCGTATTAAACAACGTAGTAATAATATTTTTTGCAAAACGATACTTTTGATGATCGTTCATCTTAATCACCTGCTCCCAATATTCAGCAACTTCTGGCAAATTGAAATAGCGACACAAATACACTAGGTTTAAGATGTCTTTTTGAAAACAAGACCCTCCAAAACCTACAGAAGCTTTTAAAAATTTAGGCCCAATTCGACTATCTGAACCAATAGCATGCGCGACCTCATCTACATCCGCTTCAGTAGCCTCACATAAAGCTGATAAAGCATTGATTGAAGATATTCGTTGTGCCAAAAAGGCATTTGCTGTTAATTTAGACAGTTCAGAAGACCAAACATTGGTCGTTAAAATTTGACTCGGACTTAACCAATGCGCATAAACATCAACCAAGGCTTGTATCGCTTCTTGACCTGTTGGAGTGTCGTTCCCTCCAATTAAAACACGGTCAGCTTGAAACAAATCATCAATTGCTGTTCCTTCTGCTAAAAACTCGGGATTAGAAAGCACTTCAAAATGAACTCCTTTTCCGTTACTATCTAATATAGTTTGCAGCGTCTCAGCAGTACGAACTGGTAAAGTAGATTTTTCAACAATAATTTTATCAGTAGTAGCCACGCTTGCAATTTGACGTGCACACAGTTCTACAAATTTCAAATCTGCTGCCATTCCTTTTCCCTCACCATAGGTTTTGGTTGGTGTATTAACCGCAATAAAAATCATATCTGCTGCTGCAATGGCACCATCCACATCTGTGGAAAAAAACAAATTTTTACCTCTAGCCTCTTCTACTACTTCTGCTAAACCAGGCTCATACACGGGTAAATTTTCTAAATTATCATCGTTCCAAGCCGCGATTCGATCAACATTCAAGTCAACTACAGTTACCTTAATATCAGGACACTTTAAAGCAATCACAGACATAGTTGGCCCACCAACATAACCTGCTCCTAGGCAACAAATATTTTTAATTTTTTTCATTTATGAGGGTTTTTTTTTGTAATCTATTGTTAAAAACAACAAGTATCTTACTCTACTTGTTTTAAAATTTCATGCCCCGCTTTTAGCAAGTCTACATCTTTTTTCATCAATTTGATATCTCCTTCCATCATATCTTTTACCAAACCTTCTAAATCGTATTCTGGTACCCAACCTAATTTTTCTTTAGCTTTGGTAGGATCTCCTAATAATAAATCTACCTCTGTTGGGCGGAAATACGAAGGGTCTACAGATAGAACTTCTTTACCTATCTCAACTTGATAATCTGCAAGATTACATTTTGAAACATATGCTTTTTCATCAACACCTTCCCCTTTGAACTCTAATTCAATACCCACTTCTGCAAAGGCCATTTTCACAAAGTCACGTACGGTGGTGGTAACTCCTGTAGCAATTACCCAATCTTCGGCTTTGTCGGCTTGTAAAATCATCCACATCATACGTACATAATCTTTGGCATGACCCCAATCACGTTTGGCTTCTAAATTCCCTAAAAATATCTTTTCTTGCAACCCTAAGGCTATTTTAGCTACAGCACGTGTTATTTTACGGGTCACAAACGTCTCCCCTCTTCTTGGCGATTCATGATTAAACAATAATCCATTACAAGCAAACATATCATAAGCTTCTCTATAATTCTTGGTAATCCAAAAACCATAAATTTTAGCGACTCCATAAGGAGAACGTGGGTATAAAGGTGAATTTTCATCGTAAAAACCACGTTCATTTTTATTTTCTGGTAAACCTCCAAACAATTCAGAAGTTGACGCTTGGTATATTTTTGTTTTTTTACTTAAGCCTAACAAACGTACTGCTTCTAAAATTCTTAAAGTTCCTAGTGCATCTACATTTCCTACATATTCAGGCATATCAAAGGAGACCTTTACATGCGACATCGCTCCTAAATTGTAAATTTCATCAGGTTGACATTCTTGAATAATACGCGTTAAATTCATAGAATCGGTTAAATCACCATAATGCAATTTTAAACGTTGGTTGGGATCATGGGGATCTTGATACAAATGATCGATACGATCGGTATTGAACAAAGAAGATCTTCTTTTAATACCATGTACTTCATACCCTTTTTCTAATAATAATTCTGCTAAATACGAGCCATCTTGCCCTGTGATTCCTGTGATTAATGCAACTTTCATATTTTTTAATTTCGTTGTTCGTTATTCGATTCTCGTTGTTCGTTGCTCGATTCTCGTTGTTCGGTTTACGATGGTCGAGAAACGAAAATCGATAATCTATCTCAATGATTTTATCAATTTATACAACATCATTTTTATTCTTGTAAAAATTTCATACAATTGTACATATTCATTTTCTAAAATATAGTTCAGGTCTTTTGCTAAAAACAACTTGGTAGTTGGCTTCTTCTAAAGATCCTTTCGAAATATACAAGAATCGTATGAATTCCTTTTTATATTGTCTTCCTTGTCCTTCTATAATATTAGTAGGCACACTGCTTATACTTCTTCTTATTTGAAATGTTAAGCCATAATTTTCGGAGGATGGAAACTTAGCAGAAATTTTATAAACAGCTAAAGTTAACTGATGTGATAATTTCCAAACTTCAAGTTTACATTCCATATTTTTTATTCGTTGTTCGTGTTTCGTTGTTCGTTATTCGATTCTCGTTTTTCGATGGACGAGGAACGATGGTCGATTATCGCGACTACATTTTAACTTCTTTTACATTCTCTATATTCTCCAAAAACCAACGATAGGTCTTCGCAATGCCTTCATCCAATTCGGTTTTATATTGCCACCCTATTTCCTTCATCTTAGACACATCCATCAACTTTCTTGGAGTTCCGTCAGGCTTGTCTGCATCCCAAACGATGTCACCTTCATGCCCGACTGCCTTCTGAATAGTTTCTGCCAATTCTTTAATGGTAATATCTTTACCTGAACCTACATTATATAAATATTCTGGCAATTCATTTTCTAAAGCGTACACCACAGCTTCTGCCATATCATCTACAAATAAAAATTCTCGCATTGGCGTTCCACTACCCCATAAAGTAACATCGGCATTATTATTTAGTTTTGCCTCGTGAAACTTACGGATCATTGCTGGTAACACATGAGACGTTTTCAAATCGAAATTATCAAAATACCCATACAAATTGGTCGGCATTAAACTTACATAATCTTTATTGAACTGTTTTCGAATCGCTTGACAAGCTTTTACTCCTGTAATTTTTGCAATGGCATACCATTCGTTAGTAGGCTCTAAAGCATCTGTTAATAAATAGTCTTCTTTTAAAGGCTGAGGCGCAAACTTGGGATAAATACAAGAACTCCCTAAGAAAATAAACTTTTCAACATCTGTTTTTAAGGCCCCATCAATGAGACTATTCTGAATCTGCATGTTCTCCATCAAAAACTGATACGGATAATCATTATTAGCCAAAATACCGCCCACACGAGCAGCAGCATCGATAATTGCATCCGGTTGTTCTTCTTGTAGAAATTTTAGTACGGCTTCTTGGTTTTTCAAGTCCAATGCACTACTAGTTCTGCCAATTAAATTTGAATACCCCTTTTTCTCTAAAGCTCTCCAAACGGCTGAACCTACCATACCTCTATGGCCAGCGATGTATATTTTTGAATTTTTATCCATCAAAAAATTATTTCTTTTTTTGGTTTTGATTTTCTTTTTCTTGCACTTCTTTTCGCAATCCACTGCTTGAAAAACGATGTTCTCTCTTATTGTAAAACAATTCTATGCCTGATTCTTCACAATATTTTCGCCCTGTAAATTGTTTGTTCATATACTCATCTCCAACAATACGAACATCAATTTTAAAAGAACGTAATACATCTTCTAAATCTTGCTCTGTTGCATAAGGCACTATTTCATCTACAAACTTACATCCTTTTAATTGGATATATCTTTCAACAACAGATTGAATGGGTCTGTTTTTTTCAGGGCGATCTAATGTAGGATCGGTTTGTAAGCCGCAGATTAAATAATCACATTCTTGTTTTGCATCTTCTAACATCTTAACATGACCTGCATGAAAGAGATCAAAAGCACTAAAGGTAATACCTATTCTCATATCAAATTTATATTATGTTGTTGGGTTATTTCGGGGTTGGTTCTTCGTTTTTGGTTCTTCGTTTTTGGTTGTTCGTTATTTGTTGTTCGTTAGACTATGGACGAGAAACGATGTTATTCCTTACCTTTTAATAACCATGAAGAAGATTGAATTTTATCTCCAAGTCCATCGATAAGCTGCACGTTTAACTCTTTACAAACAGGCGCCTCTGGAATAGAAGTATTGTCTTGATCTCCTCCATTGGCAAAAGCCATATCATAGTCCGCACCGTAAATTTTATGCAAATATGCAATAGAAGCACACACAGTTCTGTCTTTATCTATAGATATCATCGCCTTGTCTACGGCCTTAATATTTTCTACTATAATTAGCCTTTCGTCTTCTTTTTGAAATTCTTTAGATCCTTTTAAAACTCTTTGTACATCATTGTTTACAATTACAAAAAGTTCATCGGCTAAAGCTTTAGCATTATTAAAGTACTCTAAGTGCCCTTTATGGATGGGATTGAAATATCCAGAAACAATAATAGCTCTTTTTTTCATATCTGTTGACTTATAATATTCTAAGACAAATATATGTTTATTTATTTAACTACAAAAAGGTTGTTTTCCCCCTTTTGTAACATTTGATGAATTCTTAATATGAAATTGTAATTTTATTAATTTCTCATAATGAGCTACATTGATTCAGAATCCTTCTAAAATTTTAGCTTGTTTTTGTGGCTACCCGTATACAGTAAGGCAGCAAATAGCGTGTTGAGCAATGTAAATATTAGATTTATGTTTCTCTATTCCACATATGCTTTACTAAAAATGACAAATATCCTCATCATTGCGAAAATAGTGAAGAAATCTGTTTGTCATCTCGATCTTGTGGAGATATTTTTTTTTCATTTCGCCTGTAATTTAGAGGTTTTATGTATTATGAGATTTTTCGATTCCGCTTTCGCTTTACTCAAAATAACAAATATCCTTGTCATTGCAAACGTACTGAAGCAATCTGTTTGTCATCTCGACCTTGCGGAGAGATCTAGTTTACATGGTAAGAGATTTCTCGATTCCGCTTTCGCTTCACTCAAAATAATAAATATCCTCGTCATTGCAAACGTACTGAAGCAATCTGTTTGTCATCTCGACCTTGTGGAGAGATCTAGTTTACATGGTAAGAGATTTCTCGATTCCGCTTTCGCTTCACTCAAAATGACAGGCGCTATGTCATCTCGACCTTGTGGAGAGATCTAATTTACATGGTAATTAATTTCTCGATTCCGCTTACGCTTCAGTAGAAATGACATTCGTTTTAAATTACAAAATAGCAATTTAGTGAATAAGCAGTGGTCTATACATCGAACTTAGATTACAAACTAATGATTATCATTTTTTTAATTTTTTAAATGAACAAGGAATGTTATTTCTAAAACACACCTATTATCTTTAAACGAAGCCCCTTCTAGGCAAAAATCTTAACACACCTCATTTTTAAAATCAAAGATATCATTGAAGGAATCCGCAAAATACACATGCAAAGATTGCTTGTACTTTGAGAATGACATGTTAGATTATACAAACTGCCATCAACTGCAGTAAAAAGAAAATTTATATTGTTTTTTTAAAACATTCCAACATTAACCGTATTTTTATGCGCAAATTGCATCATTATTAAAAATTAAAAAATGAAACGATTTCTTACGAGTTTACTTCTTTTTTTTGGGTTTTCTGCTATAGCTCAAAATCCAAACCCAAATAGCAATCACTTTCAAACTGCGGGGTATGTGTTTAAAACAAGCTTTAACACCATACCCAGTGATTTTGCTTTTTTGGGAAAAGAATTTTCTAACGACTGGAAAAAAACAGGGTATTATGCTGCAGGTATTTTAGGCTTGATTGCTACTGATAAGATTACGACCAAAGCATGGCAAGACCATGTAGAACCTGCAATTGATTACAGATTACCGAACATTACCCCTAACTTTCTAAGTAGTTCAAAAAACTTATGGCTTAAAGAAGCAAATGCTTACCTTACATTTCCAATCATAGGGCTGTATATGGGTTCTTTAGTAACAAACAATGAAAAAGGACAGTTTGTTGGGGTGAATGCTTTTAAAGCCATTGCCTATTCCACACTGATAACCCAAATCTCTTTAAAAACAATCTTTGGTAGAAACAGACCTGAAAATCCATTGAATTCTAATACAAAAGGATACCCCTTCACAAATAATAATTGGGATTTTTTTAATGGTAGGGAAGAGACAATTATACAAGGGAATCCAACAGGAACTGCATTGCCTTCTATGCATGTGACCACCTACTTTGCTCTTGCAAAAGTTTTACAGATGGAATTTGATAACTATTGGATTCCTTATGGTTTAATGAGTGTAGTGTTCTTTTCGAGCGTAAAAGCTCATCAACACTGGACAAGTGATAAGGTAGCTGGAGCTATTATCGGTACATTAATAGGTAGATCTATTGTTCGTAGCAGTTGGAAAACCAGAGGTATTCTCGAAAAAAATAAAAATAGAAAGTTATCTTTGAATTACATTCCACAAGTTTCCTCAGATTTTACCGGTTTGAGGATTATAGCAAATATAGAGTGATATTTAAAAAAAGATGACCTGTGATAAGTAACGGGATTGCAATCTATTTTAAAATCAGAATATAAAGTTGTGCACTGATAATCAGTAACAGATAACTTTGTATTTCACAATAAAAAGGCAAAACCTTACCCTATATTTGTAAAAGAGGATATTGTATTTTAAGAATTTTAAATGGGTTAAATATTCCCAAAAAACAAGTTTTAGAGGCAAGATGATATAGTATAACAAGCAGAAATTTAAGAGCAAGCAAGCTGTATATTCTCATAAACAGATTCTACTTTTTCTAAAAAAATCCAAGTAAAAATAACTATCAAATTCCCCAAAAAGCGCCCCATAAATAGAACTTCTTCACTCTTTTATTTGGTGTTTTTGAAACTAAAAAAGGGGTAAAACACGAATTTCTCACCTTTTATAAAAGCAAAAAAGGAATGTATTTAAAAATGTTATCCTAATTAATACGAAAAAAATAGCCTAAAAATTACTGAATAGTGCTACTTAAAAAAAGTTACCATACTTTTTACGAAAAGTAACGTAACTTTTAACAAAAAGTTTCTAGCGATCCAAGAGAAAGTATCGTTACTTTTTAAAAAAGAAACGTTTGGGAAATGTAAAAAAAATACAAAAAAACCTCAATAGCAAAAGCTATTGAGGCAAATTACTCAAAAATGCATACCGTTATTATTGCAATGTAAACTTTACATTTTCTAACATTTCACGCATTCTTGCATCGGGTCTAAAATTAACGTGTACCTTTTTAACAGCATTTACCGTCAATTCTTCTAAACTAGCAGCGCCTTCAGAGCGCACACCAATTTGAAAAGAACCCAATTTATCTAGTTTTACAATGCGACCTTGTTTTAGCTCATCCATAATATTGTGCAAAAGCGACAACAATACTGCATAACAGTCTGCTTCTCGAACTGTACTTTGATTTGAAACCAAATAGGCCAATCGCTCTAAATCAGTATTTCCTTTAGATACGACTTGCGCGTAAAACTTGTTTTCCGCTGTTCTGTCCTGCGGATTTGGACGTTGAATGGGTATAATTTTAACCATTTTTTTTGTGTTTAAATTTACAATTTGTGTAGTTTTAATTTAAGAGCACACTACACTGACTTCTCTAAAGATTGTTTCTGAAACTTGGCTTCTTACACCCATACCCATCTTTTTTAGATAGCTATCATATTAAAATACAGTATTTTAATAGAGTTTCTAAAATGATATTTTAGTCCGTAACTTACCTGTGTGGTTTGGTAAACCACATTAAAATTTATGAAATTCATTAAAAAATTTTGGTAAGCTTTGAGAAGTATTGTATTTTTGAAAGTGAATGAAACTAACAATACTTCTTAAAGTGTTACCGGTTTAAAAAAAGGTCTTAAAGCACCAACTTTAAGGCTTTTTTATTTGTAAAAAAACCATCTTTTTTACAATGTAAAACTACTTCTATTTCGGATAACATCAAAGATGTAGTTCTTAACAAAACCCTTAAAGTTTTTCACAAAAAGAAGTTTTAAAGAGTTTACAGTAAAAATATTGTATTTCTAGTTATTTTTTATTAAGAGGTCTAAAAGCTATTTAAAAGCCCTGAATATAAGTTGACACCTTAGCCTTACGATCCTAGATTTCATTAAGAAAAAGAAAGAATGTAGTAATCTGCTAATTTAAATAGAAAGGTTGCTTCACTACTCGCAATAATACCTCTAGAAAACTATATAAGTAACAACCTGCTTACTTTTTCAAAAAAGGATGTTTTTCACCAGTATTAAGAAGTGCAGCATTTCTAATGTCATGCACAATTTTTATGGAATTCTCAGAATCAGTCAACCCAAAACCATTTCCTTTTAAAATCTCTTGATAACTCACAGTATGTAAATCTGTAAAACCTGCACTAAATTCAATTTCTTGTTTATTTACAGTGATGGAACGAAAGGTTCTTTGTCCTTTTTGCTTTACGTCATCTGGCAATGAATTTTCATCAATAGATAAAAACCAAAGCACTCTGGCTTTTTCGAACTCTAAATAACCAGATGCTTTATCTTTTGTTCTTAAGTGCACTACATTTTCTTGAATATCTCCAAAAACCCAAGACAACATATCATAAAAATGCACACCTATGTTTGTTGCTATTCCTCCAGATTTACTCTCATCTCCTTTCCAAGAAATATCATACCATTTGCCTCTAGAAGTGATATACGTTAAATCTACATCGTGTTTTTGGTTAGAGCTACTGGCGTCAATTTTTTGTTTTAGTGCTATTATACTTGGATGCAATCGTAGTTGTAATATGGTGTTTATGTGTTGCCCAGATTCTTTTTCAATATCCTTTAATGCTTCTATATTCCATGGATTTAATACCAATGGTTTTTCGCAAATGGCATCAGCCCCTCTTCTTAGCGCCATTCTAATATGCGAATCGTGCAAGTAGTTGGGCGTGCAAATTGACACATAGTCCAACTGTGTACCATTTCTTTTTAACTTTTCGATGTGCCTGTCAAAACGTTCAAATTCTACAAAAAAATCTGCATTCGGAAAATAGCTATCCATTATTCCAACACTATCAAACTTATCTAAAGCAGCAATTAAAGTATTATTTGTATCTTTTATAGCTTTTAAATGTCTTGGAGCGATATAACCTGCAGCCCCTATTAATGCAAAGTTTTTCATTTCTGTTTTTTTACTTTTTACTGTTCAAGATTCGTTGATTGTGACTCGTTGTTCGTTATTCACTATTCATCAGTCAAAACTCGAAACTCACAACTCATAATTCATAACTCACAATTAGTAATTCATATTCCCATTATCTCCAACCAAAAACCATCAACTAAAAACCAACAACAAACCTGCAACAACCTTACAAACTCTTATCCTTAACCTCTAAGAAATTTTTAATATCATAAATCACTGATTTCTTTTTCTGTAATTTTGAAATCTTAATTGTTTTGAATTCGTTATGAGCAACTGCTAACACGATTGCACTGTATTTCTTTTTATTAATATCATCTAAAAGATCGATATTATACTCTTTTTTAACCTCCGTATTTTTTGCCCATGGATCGTAAATATCTACTTTAACTCCATAACTTTTTAAAGAATGATAGAGATCTATTACTTTCGTATTTCGAATATCAGGACAATTCTCTTTAAAAGTAACCCCAAGAATTAAAACTTTAGCTCGCTTAACCTTAACCTCTTGATCTATCATCAGCTTAACCACCTCAGAAGCTACATGACTGCCCATACTATCATTCAATCTTCTTCCTGACAAAATAATCTCTGGATAATACCCATATTGTTGTGCTTTCTGAGCCAAATAAAAAGGATCTACCCCAATGCAATGCCCACCTACCAAACCTGGTTTAAAGGGTAAAAAGTTCCATTTTGTTGAAGCAGCTTCTAAAACATCACTTGTATTGATATTCATTAAACTAAAAATTTTTGCCAATTCGTTTACAAAAGCAATATTGATATCTCTTTGACAATTTTCTATAATTTTTGATGCTTCTGCCACTTTAATGGATGGTGCTAAATGTGTACCGTTTTTTAAAACTGACTTGTATAATTCATCAACCTTAATGGCTGTGGCTGTTGTTGAACCCGAAGTTACTTTTAAAATACTTTCCACAGTTCTTACTTTATCACCTGGACTGATTCTTTCTGGTGAATATCCCACATAGAAATCATCGTTGTAAACCAAACCCGACTCTTTTTCTAAAACAGGAATGCAATCTTCTTCTGTTGCCCCTGGATATACTGTGGATTCGTAAATAACAATATTATCTTTTTGTAAATAGGTAGCAATAGTTTTACTAGCAGATAAAAGCGGATGTAAAACAGGCTGATTATTTTTATCAACAGAAGTAGGTACTGTAACAATGTAGTAATTGCATTCTTTTAAAGAAGACGGTTTGTCTGTAATAAAAAGTCCTATTTCATTTTTATCCTCTTCTAAAAGCACTTCTTTTAACAAATTATTATCTACTTCTTGTGTAAAATCTGTTCCTTCTTTTAATTCTGAAACTCTTTTTGAATTAATATCAAAACCAACTACGTTGTATTTTGTAGCAAAAAGTCTTGCTAAAGGCAGCCCCACATAGCCTAAACCAATAATTCCTATCTTTTTATCAATCATTAAAACATTGAATAATTTAACGACACGAATGTACGAAAAAAGCTTACTTTGAATATATTTTAAAAAGAAAAAAGAGGCTGTCTTAAAAGGCAGTCTTTTTTTTGCATTTTTTTCTTGAATTTCTTATTTTTAAGAATGAATAGAAAAGTAGTTTTTAAGACCTATAGTCAAGAACAATTAAGTCTTTTACCACCCAGTTATGATGATTTAGTTCCCAAAAATCATCCCGTTCGAATTGTAAACACTATTGTAGACCATTTAGATATTGTTAGCTTAGAGCAAAGTTATAAAGGAGGAGGGACATCGAGTTATCATCCTCGAATGTTACTCAAAGTAATTATCTATGCGTATTTACGTAATTTATATTCATCAAGAAAAATAGAACAAGCTTTAACAGAGAATATTCATTTTATGTGGCTTAGTGGTCAGAGTAAACCAGACCATAATACTATTAATGATTTTAGAGGGAAACGTTTACAAAAAAAATTAAAAAAAATATTCTATCAAGTGGTTTTACTTCTTGTAGAACAAGGCGTTGTTAGCTTAAAGGATATTTTTGTAGATGGAACAAAAATAGAAGCCAATGCAAATCGTTACACCTTTGTATGGGGTAAATCTATAAAGACAAGTAAAGAGCGCATCAAAAAACAGTTAAAAGAACTTTGGACTTATGTTGAAAAAGTTTATAAAGACGAACAAGCCATACCTAATACACCTGATTTTGAAGCTATAGATGCTGATAAAATAACAGCCACCATCGATCAAATCAATGACGCTTTACAGGGTAAAGAGATTGACAAGAAGGTAAAGCAAAAGTTAAACTATGCTAAGAAGAACTGGCCTTCTAATATGGCAAAGTACCAAAAGCAAGAAGCCATTTTAAAAGAGCGAAACAGCTACAGTAAAACTGATACTGATGCTACTTTTATGCGTATGAAAGATGATCATATGCAGAATGGACAACTCAAACCCGCTTATAATATTCAAGCTTCTACCAATAATCAATATCTAACCAATTATACGATAGCACAAACCACAGCAGATACTACCACACTAAAAGACCACCTCAATAATCATATAGAAAACTATAACCAAAACCCAGAAACTCTAACAGCAGATGCTGGTTATGGAAGCGAAGAAAATTATACCGATTTAGAAGATAAACACATTACTGCTTTTGTAAAATACAATTACTTCCATAAAGAACAGCTAGATAAAAAGAGAGCAAAAACAAATCCCTTCCATCCAGATGAGCTGCATTATAACAAAGAAACAGATACGTATTACTGTCCTATGGGACAAACGATGACTAACATTGGTAGTTATAAAAAGAAAACAAAAAATGGTTTTGAACAAGAAATTCATAGATACCAAGCACAAAATTGCAAGGGTTGTCCGCTCAGAAGCAGTTGTCATAAATCCAAGTACAATCGTATTATAGAACGCAATTACAATCTAATCCGATTAAAAGCTAAAGCAAAAACATTATTAACCAGTGAGCAAGGAATTGCAAAAAGGAAACAACGATGTTGGGATGTAGAGGCTGTTTTTGGGAACATAAAGCAAAATATGAATTTTAAACGCTTTATGCTAAGAGGAATAGATAAAATAAATGTAGAAATGGGGTTAATTGCAATAGCACATAACCTAAATAAGTATAGCTTAACGATATAAACGAGCTTTTGCTTTTTTAAAACAAAAGAAAATTAAAGCAAGAAACTAAAAATATACAAAAAAGAAAATCGCCTAAAAATTACTTTTTAGACGACCTCTTTAATAATTGTGGGCGCAGTTTATCCCGATTTTTTTATCGGGAAAGGGATTCGAACCTTCCGATTTATATCGGAACAAGCACTGACCACTCCCGATGTAAAATCGGGATGCTCTGAACCAACTGAGCTATTATTTTTCATCAATAAGCTTCTCAATCATTGTTCTACTTTTCCAGTTCTTAATTCGTTTTTCTCTTTTAAGCGCCAATAACCTATTCTCATACTTTTCAAAATAAACAATTTGCCAATCTTTCGCTCTAGAAGTAAATCCTTTATGATTTGATAAATGTCTTTGTAGTGGTTCTTCAATATTTGCAGATACGCCAACGTAGTATTTATCTAAATTTTTTGAATATAAAATATAAAGAAAATAAGGCATAGCAAAATAATAAAAAAGCCTCATCGAAATTGATGAGGCTTTTTTGTTGTGGGCGCGAAGGGATTCGAACCCCTGACCCCTTGGGTGTAAACCAAGTGCTCTGAACCAACTGAGCTACGCGCCCTTGCTTGTTGCGGGTGCAAATATAATATAGATTTTAAATTCACCAAAGAAAAAATGAAATTTATTTTAAATAATTTCTGCAACCACAAAAGTACTGCCACCAATATAAACTATATCTTGTTGATTAGCATTGCCTAACGCAGATTGAAACGCATTTTTTACAGACGAATATTTTTTTCCAAAAAGATGAAACTTTTCTGAATTTACCTGTAAATCAGCCTCAGATAAGCCTCTAGGAATACCGGGTTTGCAAAAATAATAAGTTGCTGACTTTGGGAACAAGGGTAAAATGGCATCTAATTTTTTATCTGACACTACACCTAAAACAATATGTAACTTTTTATATTGCTCTTTTTTTAATTGATGCATTACAATGGTCAAGCCTTCTTTATTATGTGCTGTATCACAAATTACTTTAGGACTTTGTTGTAAAATTTGCCATCGTCCTTTTAAGTTGGTGTTTTTTACCACATTTAGCAATCCGTTTTTAATATGTTCTTTTGATACATGAAAACCTTTCAATCGTTGTATTGTAGCCACTGCTGTTTTTACGTTTTTCTGCTGATAATCGCCCAACAAATCTGTTTCGTAAATCTCTTCAGCATCGGAAGCAAAAAAGAGTTTAGCATTCATTTTTTTTGCTTTATCTAAAAAAATGTGTGCTACTTCTTTTTGTTTTTCGCCAATTACTATTGGTATATTTAGCTTGATAATTCCTGCTTTCTCAAAGGCAATTTCAGGCAAGGTTTCACCTAAAAACTGAGTATGATCTAAACCAATATTTGTAATTGTAGCAATTTCTGGAGTAATGATATTTGTAGAATCTAATCTACCTCCTAAACCTACTTCAACAATCGCAATATCAACTTTTTCGTCTGCAAAATAATCAAAAGCCAAACCCACTGTCATCTCGAAAAAAGAGAGCCTTTGTTGTTCTAAAAAACACTGATGTTCTTCAATAAAAGAAGTTACTTTTTGTTGAGAAATTTCATCACCATTAATTCTAATACGCTCTGTAAAATTTTTTAAATGAGGCGAAGTGTACAACCCTACTTTATACCCTGCTTCTTGCAAAATGGAAGCCAACATATGTGAGGTTGACCCTTTACCATTTGTACCACCCACATGAATGGATTTGAACTTATTTTCAGGAAAATCAAGTTCTTTAGCCAGCGCTAATGTATTGGTTAAATCTTTTTTAAATGCGGTTTTACCCTCTTTTTGATACATGGGTAATTGTGCAAACATCCAATGTAAAGTTTCTTGGTACGTCATAATTTAGTAGTGAGACCTTTCGACTACGCTCAAGGTGACATTTCAAAAACAAAAATAAGCATTATTTTGAGAGAGAAAACTTATAAATGATTGTACCAACTTGGCTAGCTGGTGCTTTATTATCGGCATTCCACGTAGTTTTTAAAGCGGCTTCTTTTGCTGGTTTTAATAAACAAGCTGCAGTATTTGTAGAACCTTTTACACCCGGAATTGCACTGATTACCTTTCCGTTTTTATCAACAGTAATTCGAACTACAACAATACCTTCTTCTTGACAATCTGGTTGCTCTTTAGGTTTTGACAACGCTTTTCTACCTGCTAAATTGTAATTTCCTCCAGAACCACTCCCTGTATTTCCGTAATATTTATTGGCATCAAGATTCCCTTTTTGGTTTCCTTTTACGCCCTCTTTTTGATCATCTCCTTCTCCTTTTGGAGCCCCATCAGACGCATTTCCATTTAACAAACTATTTAGTGCATCTGTTGCTTCTTTAGATGGTTTGGGCTTGGGTTTTTCTTTAGGAATTTCTTTTTTTACTTCTTCTTTTATGGGTTCTTTTTTTACTTCTTCTACTTTTTCTACTACTGGAACCTCTTTAGAAGTATCATCAGTAATCATTTCTTCTTTGATAATTTCTTTAGGTGTTTCTTTCACCTCTTCTTGCACGACTACTTCTTTTTCAATAACCTTAGGTGTTGGTGCTTTTTTAGTTCTTTGCACAGGTTCTCCTGCTCCAACATTAGCATCTCCAAAATTAATAGCCAAACCATATTCTTCTGGCGGATCTAAATATTGCATTCCGTAATTAAAAATAACAAACAACAAAAGCAGTAAAATTACGATTGTAATTCCTGCTGATTTTCGTTTATGTTTTGTATCTAATATTGGCATTATTTACTTAAATATAGATTCCTGCTTTTGCAGGGATAACAATTATAAGGATTAGAAGCTGAAATAAATTCAGCTTGACCTAAAGGTCATTTTCCTTTTACAGCTAAAATCATTTTTAACTTATTTTTATTAGCAATATCAATAACCTTCATTACATTTTTATACGGTACATCTTGATCACCACGAATCACAATCGTTTTCTTTTTATCGGTGCCAACACTTCTTAAAATTTCGCTTTCTAATCTTGATGCACTTACTTTTGTTTTATCGATATAAAAAAGAGAATTATTGGTAATAGTTACAGCAACAGCCTTACTATTTTCTGTTTTACCACCCGCTTTTGGCAATAGCACATCAATAGCGCTTACTGTTACTAAGGTAGACGTTAGCATAAAAAAAATCAACAGTAAAAAAACAATATCTGTCATTGATGACATATTGAACGTTGGATCTACTTTATTTCTTCCTCTTAAATTCATATTTGGATATTCAAGGTTTAACGTTTAAAATTCAAAATTGAGCCTCAAAAATTAGTTTTTAACTTTTAAACGCTATACTTTAAATTTGAACTTGCATTAGACTGGCTCGTTTAATAAATCTAAAAACTCTACCGATTTTGCTTCCATTTGATATACCACTTTATTGGTTCTTACGACTAAATGATTGTAGGTGATGTAAGCGATTATCCCCACAATTAACCCTGCCACTGTAGTTGTCATAGCCGTATACAAACCATCAGAAAGCATTTTTATATCGATCTGGCCTCCTGCGTTTGCAATTTCATGGATGGCTACAATCATACCAATTACGGTTCCTAAAAAACCTATCATTGGTGCAGCACCTGCAATTGTTGCTAAAACTGACACATTTTTCTCTAGTTCGTAAACCTCTAATTTTCCTGTAGTTTCTATTGCTGTATTGATGTCCTCTAGAGGCTTTCCTATTCTTGAAATTCCTTTACCTATTAGTCTTGCTGTTGGTGTGTTTGTATTTTTACAAAGTGCATCTGCAGACTCTAATTTTCCATTAGACACATAGTCCTTTATTTGATTCATAAAGTTTTTATCTACTTTAGAGGCCGATTTTATAGCAAAAAACCTTTCGAAATAGATATACAGTGCCACTGCTAATAATATAAAAAGTAATGCAATGATTATTTGCCCTCCTAAACCACCATCCATAATTAAATTATAAATGGAAAGTGTTTTTTCTTCTTGTACAGTTTGGTTTGCCAAATCTCTATTTTCTTGAAAAAATGATATCATTCAATTCTTTTTTATGTTTATATATTAACGACTGTTATTTTTTAAAATTGTTTTAGACCAAAAGGAATCTGTACTATGCTATCAAAAAAAATGCCATTCTGTACTTTACAAAATGACATTTCCATATTTTGTTGAGCTGTACTTAAAAGAGTGTTCTTGTAATCATAAATGTAGCTGAACCTACTACAAAACCAATTAAGGCCAACCAAGATATTTTTTTAAAATACCAAAAGAAATCAATTTTTTCCATTCCCATGGCAACCACACCTGCTGCTGATCCAATAATTAACATAGAACCACCTGTACCTGCAGAAAAGGCTATAAAGTGCCATAACTCATTATCTAATGGTTCAGAAAACATTCCTAAACTTGCAGCCACCAAAGGTACGTTATCTATTACTGCAGAACCTACACCTAATAACATTACTACTAAATCTGAAACACCAGCTGTACCTTCTGTATGCATTTCTGTACCCATCATTGGAACCGTTTCTTGCAATGTTGAGGCAAAATTAAATAAAATTCCAAGAGATTCTAAAGCAGCTACAGCCATTAAAATACCTAAGAAAAATAAGATACTTGGCATCTCTATCTTAGATAATGATGCATGAACAGGACTATGATGTGCGCCAGAAGCATGTTCATCTGCTTGCTCACCTTCTATGCTTGAAATTGAGAATTTAGAATTACTATATATTTCTGCAAATGTAGCTACCACACCTAAAGACAACATCATACCTACGTAAGGTGGCAAATGTGTAACTGTTTTAAAAATCGGTACAAAAACAATAGCGCCTAAACCTAAATATAACATTCTTGCACTATGAGGGCTTTTTGGCTTTTCATCTTTATTACTTTCTTCTACTTCTATTTGACCTTTAAAAGCTGGCAAAAAGCTTGCTATAAAAGTAGGAACTGCCATACATAAAAAGGATGGTATTAATAAATATTCTACTAATTTTAGAGTGGTTACTTTATTCCCTATCCAAAGCATTGTAGTGGTTACGTCTCCAATTGGTGACCATGCACCACCAGCATTTGCTGCAATAATAATTAAACCCGCAAACCAAATTCTTTCCTCTCTATTTTTAACAATTTTCTGTAAAATAGAAATTAAAACGATAGTTGCAGTTAAGTTGTCTATAATTGCAGATAAAATAAAGGCTAGGATAGAAAATATCCAAAGGATACTTTTTTTATTTTTTGTTTTTACAAAACTTTTAATTGTAGAAAAACCATCAAAATAGTCAATAATTTCTACAATAGTCATTGCCCCAAGAAGGAACACTAAAATCTCAGCAGTTTTACCTAGGTGATGTAATAATGTTTCTTCTACTAAATGCATTTTATCAGCATGCACCATAGAAGCAAAACCATCTACCAAACCGTGATTTGCGGAATCAAACCAATTGGAAAAAGAATCTACACCTAGCGCTACAACAGCCCAGCAAACTGCCATCATAATTAAGGCTGGGATTAATTTATCTAATTTTAGATTATGCTCTAAGGTTATTGCTAAATACCCAAGTACAAATACAATAATAATTACTGATTCCATTTTTAGTTGTTTGTTTGTTTTATATTTATATCAATTCTTTTAAAGCTATGGCAAAGGCAGTTTCACTTATATTGTATTTAGAACCATTTTTTGCAAATGTTCTTTGCAATGCTTTCTTAATTACTTTTGATGTGTCTTCAAAAATTGCTTTATCAGACATTTCTACTCTTTGCTCCATAAAGTACGCAAAAACCCTTGCCATTCCACAATTGGAAATAAAATCTGGGATTAAACTTACTTTATTATCTGTGTTTTCCATAATAGAACCAAAGAAAATTTCTTTATCTGCAAATGGTACATTTGCACCACAAGAAATTACTTCAAGTCCAGCACCTATCATTTGATGTATTTGTTTTTGAGTTACCAATCTTGATGCTGCACAAGGTGCAAAAATCTCGCATTGTAAACTCCAAATTTTTTCATTAATTTCATGAAAAGGAATTATATTTTCTGCAATCAAGGTATTTCTATGTTTTCTTAGAAAAAATGCTTTAATCTCTTCGAAAGAAAATCCATCTTCATTAATCACTCCTCCAACACTGTCTATAATTCCAACTACTTTAGCTCCCATTTGCGCCAAATAAAAAGCTGCAGCAGACCCTACATTACCAAAACCCTGAATTACAGCCTTTTTCCCTTTTACATCACCTCCATAAATACTATAATAATGTTTTACAGCTTCTGCGACACCAAAACCCGTGATCATGTCTGCCACTGTATATTTTTTCGCAATGTCAGGAGAATAAAATTTACTTTCTATGACTTTTATCACCCCAAGCCTTAATTGCCCAATTCTATTAATTTTATCAGCCTCTGTTGGTTTAAAATGACCATTAAAAACACCTTCTTGCGGATGCCAAACGCCACTTTCTTCAGTAATCGGAATTACTTCATGAATTTCATCTACATTTAAATCTCCTCCAGTACCATAATAATTTTTCAATAATGGCGAAACTGCTTTAAACCATCTTTCTAACACTCCTTTTTTACGAGGATCTTGTGGATCAAAATTAATACCAGATTTTGCACCTCCAATTGCAGGTCCAGAAACCGTGAACTTTACCTCCATTGTTTTTGCCAAAGAAAGTACTTCATTCATATCTAAGCCTTTTCTCATTCTTGTGCCACCTCCTGCAGCACCACCTCTTAGCGAGTTAATCACTGTCCATCCTTCTGCCTCAGTTTCACTATCTTTCCAATTAAAAACAATTTCTGGTTGTTTTGCTTCGTATTTTTTTAATAATTCTTTCATCTTAAAAATTTAAATCAATTTTACTTTTCGTTTTTTCAAACCATTTTAATTTACCATTAAAAATCCCCAACAGGGGAAAAGTTATAATTGATTCATTTCTTTAAAATTTTAATTATCTTTTGAAACCTCACAAATTTAGGGTAAAAAGTTGAGGGTTCAAATTTTTTGAAGAAATCCTAAGGATAAAAAATAACACCACAGGAATGATCTTTTGAAGCACCAGTTACACTCGACAAACAATTTACCTGATTATCAATCTTTAACAGACCTAAAAAAGCAAAAATTAAAGCTTCTTTAAAGTCTATAAATTCTTGACTAGGCAATGAAATTTTAATTTTTGTGATACATTCAATTCTATTTATCAAAAAAGCATGGAAGGCGCCACCACCTGTAATTAAAACTGAATCGCTATTAATAATTTTAGAAATCTGTATAGCAATATGTTCTGTAAAAGTTCTTAATATTGATGGGATATCGTTTTCTAAGGCATCAATAAGAGGAAAAACATGTTTTTGCACCCATTCTAAACCTAAGGATTTAGGAGGTTCTTTTTGATAAAACTCTAACTCATTCAATTTATCTAAAAGCTGGTAATTAAGCGCTCCTTTAGCAGCAATTGCTCCTTTATCATCAAATTGAAAACCTAATTTACTCACATAATGATTCAAAACAATATTTACAGGGCAAATATCAAAGGCTATTCTTTGAGCACCTAGTTTAAAAGAAATATTAGAAAATCCACCTAAATTTAAGCAATAGTCATAATCAGAAAACAATAACTCGTCTCCCACAGGAACCAAAGGAGCTCCTTGACCACCTAGTTTTACATCCTGTGTTCTAAAATCACAAACTACTTTTGCGTTGGTAATTTTAGCAATTTCTTTTCCAGCACCTATTTGTAAGGTTATTCCTTTTTTAGGCTGATGCAAAACTGTATGCCCATGAGAAGCTATAAAACTAATGACATCTATTTTATAATTTGAAATAAAATTATTGATAGTTGCTCCTAAAAACCGACCATATGCAACATCTAAATCCTTTAATTCTTGTTCAGATTTGTGAATTGCGTGCTGTAAAACTTGTTTCCACTGTTTAGAATACGCTATGGTTTGCGAATGTATAATTGTAAAATTCTTATAGTTTTTTTTATCAAATTTCACATACACCAAATCGATTCCATCTAAAGAAGTACCCGACATTAAACCAATAACAAAAATTTCATTTATAATCATATCAGTAAAAATAATAAAAGTATATTTATAATATGTTACGAAATCGATATATTTGTAGCAATATATTATGAATTTAATAAAAATTATACATGGATTTTAGTTTAACAGAAGAGCATTTAATGATACGCGATGCTGCAAGAGATTTTGCACAAACCGAATTATTACCTGGAGTTATTGAAAGAGACAATAAGCAAGAGTTCCCTGAAGCGTTGGTCAAAAAAATGGGTGATTTAGGTTTTATGGGCATTATGGTTGACCCAAAATATGGAGGCAGTGGAATGGACGCTATTTCTTACGTTTTGGTGATGGAAGAATTGTCTAAGATTGATGCTTCTGCCTCTGTTATGGTTTCTGTAAACAATTCATTAGTATGTTATGGGCTTGAATCTTATGGATCTGAAGCGCAAAAACAAAAATATTTAACAAGACTAGCCACTGGCGAACAAATAGGTGCTTTTTGCTTAAGCGAGCCAGAAGCAGGCTCTGATGCTACTTCTCAAGCTACAACTGCAATTGATAAAGGAGAGTACTACCTGATTAACGGAACAAAAAACTGGATTACTAATGGCGGACGCTCTGATGTGTACTTAGTAATTGCACAAACTGATAGGGAAAAAGGTCATAGAGGTATTAATGCTTTTATTGTCGAAAAAGGCATGGAAGGCTTTCATATTGGCCCTAAAGAAGACAAGCTAGGTATTCGTGGCTCAGACACACATACCTTACAATTTAATGATGTAAAAGTACCTAAAGAAAATAGAATTGGTGAGGATGGCTTCGGATTTAAATTTGCCATGAAAACATTATCTGGAGGCAGAATTGGTATTGCAGCTCAAGCTCTAGGCATTGCTTCTGGCGCTTACGAACTCGCCTTAAAATACAGTAAGGAACGTAAAGCTTTTGGCACAGAAATTTGCAACCACCAAGCCATTGCTTTTAAATTAGCAGATATGTATACTGAGATTGAAGCTGCTAGAATGCTAGTTATGAAAGCTGCCTGGGACAAAGACCAAGGCAATAATTACGATATGTCATCAGCCATGGCAAAATTATACGCTAGTAAAGTAGCCATGGAGCAAACTGTAGAAGCCGTGCAAATTCATGGTGGTAATGGATTTGTAAAAGAATATCATGTAGAACGTTTAATGCGTGATGCAAAAATCACACAAATTTACGAGGGCACTTCTGAAATTCAGAAAATTGTAATTTCTAGAGGGGTTATAAAAGGGTAATTCAACTTCCTGCAAGGTTTGCCAAACCTTGCAGGTTTTTAACATTGCCTTTTGGGCGTGTTTTTGCAAAAAAAACAAAAACCGCGCTATCCATTATATCTTTTTAAAAGTAGCTTTGCCTAGTATATTTATTCACAAAATAAGGTAATCTACTTACCAAAAGCAAATTACTTCGTCATACTTCCTCGTAAAAACGCCTATTTAGCAATCTTTTAAAAAGGATGCCATTCCTATCGCTCACGTAACTTCTCTGCTAGCTACAATTTAAATTCAATAGTATAGAGTTGTAAACCAGAGGCAGGCGCTATATTTCGTAATGGTTTTTGATCATTATTTTGTTGCAAAGACTTTTCAATAAAATCAAAGCTTATATTCTCTTTCCCTAATTCAAATAAAGTAGCCATAATCAATCGAACCTGATACCTTAAAAAACCTTTGCCCCTTATTTTTAATATATAAGAATGCTCAGGAAAAAAATTAGCGGTTAAAACATCGTTCTCTACAATTTCACAAGAATCGATAACGCGCTTAAAAATTGTGTTTTTTGATGGCTTTGTGCAATACTTGTTAAAATAATGTTCACCTTCAAAGGCTTTTGCACCTTTTTTCATCAATGCAATATTCAATACCTCATCTACATTTACCACAAATGAAGCTGCAAAAGGATGATTTTTATCTCCGAAAGAAAAATAGTAATGATATTCCTTTATTTTATCCGCATTAATAATATTAAAGCTTATAGGTACTTTTTGCATAGAAATTGCCCTAAAATCTGCAGGAAAGTTAACATTTAAAAGCCGTATAAATGTATTTGCTTCTAAAATATCATCTGTAAATAACTGTACATAGTACACATTCGCAGATACTTTTGCATCTGTTCTACCTACACCAATCGTTTTAAAATCAGTATTTTTAAGTACAAACAATAAAGTTTTATCTACAACATCATGCAAAGTTTTTGCATTTTTTTGTTTTTGCCAACCCGAAAATCGAAAACCAAGAAATTGTAAGCAAATTAAGTAAGAAACTGAATATTTCATAAGTACAAATGTACAATAATTGCATTTTTTTTCATAAAAAGTGCATTTTTGTGAATATCTCAAATTTATAAGGTTGTTTTTTGCGAACCCAATATTTTTTAGCTTTTATTTAACTAAAAATATATTTATCTCAAATTAACCCCCTTTTTTTTGAGGGTACACACTCAAAATACATCGTTTTCAAAAACACACCCCCTTGTTAGTATGAATTAAATATATACATTTGAGGCGTTCAAATAATAAAAATCAATAAAAACTAAAAAGAACATTAATTATGAAAAAAGTTATTTTTACTTTATTATTAGCAAGTAGCTTGTTAGTAAATGCTCAAGAAGAAGAAAAAAAATCATTTACCTTAAGTGGTAGTGTAGATACTTACTTTAGAGGTAACATTAGCGGTGGTACTTTTGATACTGCACCAGGTAGTTCATTTGCTAACAATCCAGGTTTCTCTCTAGGTATGATAAACTTAATTGCTGGCTATGAAGGAGAAAAAGCAGGTTTTGTTGCTGATATGGTATATGGACCAAGAGGTGCAGATGCAGTATTTGGTTCTCAACAAGAAATTGATGGTCAATTAGTAAGCGGAAACTCTACGATAGTTAACCAATTGTATGCTTACTGGAATGTTAGTGAAAGCGTTACATTAACCATTGGTAACTTTAATACCTTTTTAGGATATGAGGTTATCTCTCCAACTGCAAACTTTAACTACAGTACTTCTTACTTATTCTCTTATGGTCCTTTTAGCCATACAGGTTTAAAAGCAGATTTTGCTTTAGGTGAAGATACTTCTTTAATGTTAGCTGTTATGAATCCTACTGATGCAACAGAGTTTAATCCAAATGGTAGTTATGCTTTTGGTGCACAATTTGGTTTTTCTGGACAGTACATCAACTTCTTGTACGACCAAGGAGCTTATGAATTAGATTTTACAGGAGGATTTGACTTATCAGATACTTTCTTTTTAGGTGTTAATGCTGCTTATTTCTCTGGTGATGATGCTCCAGGATTCTATGGTGCTGCATTATATCCACAAATTACTACTTCAGATTCTTTTAAAATTGGTTTAAGAGCTGAACTTTTCCAAGAAACTGATGGTGAGTTTGGTGCAATTGGAACTGGCGTTGCTGAATCTAGTGTATTTGCAACCACTTTAACTGGTAACTACACTATTGGTTCTTTAACAATTATTCCAGAATTAAGATTAGATTCTGCTTCTGAAGCTGCTTTTGTAGGCGATAAGTCTTTAAGCACTTTCCTATTAGCAGCTGTTTACTCTTTCTAAGAAAAAGACAGCAAAAAACTATTACTAACTAAAATTAATATAATATGAGTTTATTTTTAACATTATTTCAAGATGCTCCTGCTTCTGAAGCTTCTAAAGTTTTAGAGCAAGTGAATGGAGATATGGGAATGCTTTGGATGCTTATTGCAGGTATCTTAGTATTCTTAATGCAAGCAGGTTTTACTTTAGTAGAGTCTGGGATGACAAGATCTAAGAACGCAGTAAACATAGCAATGAAAAACTTGCTAGATATTTGTGTAGGTTCTATAACTTTCTGGCTGGTAGGATACTCTTTAATGTATGGAGATACTTCTAACGGATGGTTCTTTTGGAGTGGATTATTTCAAGGAGAAGGAGCTGACTTATTCTTCCAAACCATGTTTGCTGCAACAACTGCAACAATTGTGTCTGGAGCTATAGCTGGTAGAACAAAATATACAACTTATATTATATTTTCTTTAATTATGACTGCAATCATTTACCCAATCTCTGGAGGATGGGAATGGAATGGTGGTTGGTTAAACGACACTGAAGGTATAATGCCAGCTGAATTTATTGACTTTGCAGGTTCATCTATTGTACACTCTGTAGGTGGTTGGGCTGCTTTAGTAGCTGCATTTATGGTAGGTCCTAGAATAGGAAAATATGTAGATGGTAAAGTATTACCAATTCCTGGTCATAACCAAATATTAGCAACTTTAGGGGTATTTATCCTATGGTTTGGATGGTTTGGTTTTAATGGTGGATCTCAATTAGCTTGGGGTGGTGATGATGCAACTGCTGCTTCTAACGTAGTTTTAATCACCAATTTAGCTGCTGCAGCAGGTGGTTTAGGTGCACTTATTACTACTTGGATTTGGTATGGTAAACCTAACTTGAGCCAAACTTTAAATGGATGTTTAGCAGGTTTAGTAAGTATAACTGCTGGTTGTGGTAACATGACAGCTGGTGGTGCTGTATTAGCCGGTTTAATTGGTGGTATCATTGTAGTATTCTCAATAGAATTTATCGAAAAGAAATTAAAAATCGATGATGCAATTGGTGCTGCTTCTGTACATGGTGTAGCTGGTGCATGGGGTACCTTAGTAATCGGTCTTTGGGGTGTAGATGGTGATACTGCAATTGGTTTATTCAATGGTGGTGGAGCTGCTCAATTAGGTGCTCAAGCAATTGGAGTTTTAGCTTACGCACTTTGGGCTGTAGGTTTATCTTTTATTGTTTTAGCCATTCTAAAAGCTACAATGGGATTACGTGTAACTAAAGAAGTTGAGATAGAAGGTTTAGATATTTCAGAACATGGGTCAATTGCTTATCCAGGAAAAAGAGTAAGAGAATTTGATGAAGATAAATAGATCATAATTCAAATACATAAAAATTGATTGTAAAAGAAAATCACGCAACATAGTTGCGTGATTTTTTTTGTAGCTAATATTTTTTAGTAATTTCGCAAAATTTAAAAGAAAAACATCAACTATTAACAACAAATATAATTTTACAATGAAGAAAATTGAAGCGATTATTCGAAAATCTAAATTTAGAGCCGTAAAAGAAGCACTGCACGAAGTAGACGTAAACTTCTTTTCTTATTGGGATGTTACTGGACTTGGTAACGAAAAAGAAGCCCATGTTTACAGAGGAGTAAGCTACAGCACTAGCGACATTCAAAGAAGATACCTATCTATAGTTGTAAATGATGATTTTGAACAAATTACTATTGATGCCTTATTAAAATCTGCAGCCACTGGAGATGTAGGTGATGGTAAAATCTTTGTATCAGACATTACAGAGGCTTACAGAATTAGAACAGGTGAAAAAGGAGGCGAAACATTAAAGAAAATATCAAAATAAGACAACATGGAATTACTTACAACAAACAATGTATGGATGATGATCTGTACAGCACTTGTATTTTTTATGCACACAGGTTTTGCTTTTTTAGAAATTGGCCTAACAAGGCAAAAAAATACCATCAACATACTTTTTAAAAATATTTTTATCATTACAGTTGGCCTTCTGCTATATTACATTTTAGGCTTTAACCTAATGTACCCAGGTTTCGAAGAAGGTTCAGCTGGCTTTTTGGAATTTGCTGGTTTTGGAATTACACCTCCAGAAAATGGAATGACTCCAGAATATGCTGATGGTGGTTACACTTGGTGGACAGATTTTTTATTTCAAGGAATGTTTGCTGCCACAGCTGCAACCATAGTCTCTGGAGCCGTAGCTGAAAGAATGAAAATTGGAGCCTTCATGATTTTTACCATCGTATATGTAGGTTTTGTATACCCCATAGCAGGATCTTGGAAATGGGGAGGTGGATTTTTAGATAAAATGGGATTTTATGATTTTGCAGGCTCAACACTAGTACATTCTGTTGGTGGTTGGGCAGCTTTAGTTGCTGTTTACTTATTAGGCGCTAGAATTGGCAAATTTAAAAACGGAAAACCACAAGCTATTCCAGGACATAGTATTCCTTTAGCTACTGCAGGTGTTTTAATTTTATGGCTAGGCTGGTTTGGTTTTAATGGCGGCTCTGTACTTTCTGCTGACCCAGAATTAACCTCTTTAACCCTTGTAACCACATGTTTAGCTGCTGCAGCTGGAGGAGTTGTTGCTGCTTTAGTTTCTTTCTTAAAATATAAAAACCTAGATTTAACTATGTTTTTAAATGGAATTTTAGGTGGATTAGTTGGTATTACAGCTGGCGCAGATGTAATGACTCCCGAAAGCGCCATTATTATTGGAGGAATTGCAGGATCATTAATTGTATTTGCAGTAGCCTTTATTGATGCTATTAAATTAGACGACCCTGTAGGAGCAATTGCGGTTCATTTAATATGTGGTATATGGGGTACTTTAGCTGTTGGCATATTTTCTACCAACCCAGAACACACGTTTCTTATTCAATTAACAGGGGTAGCCTGTTATGCTGTTTTCTGCTTAGTTACCTCTTTCTTAATAATATTCACACTTAAGAAAACCATAGGAATAAGAGTAAGCGAAAAAGAAGAAATAGAAGGTTTAGACACTCATGAACATGGTATGGATGCTTATCCTGATTTTAGATTAAACGAACACTAATTGTTTACTTTTACAACTAAAAACACCTTTAAAGTTATTATTTTAAAGGTGTTTTTCTTATTTTTATGAATATCACAAATAAATCACGTAAAATTATCATAAGTATTTAATTTTTATTAATTTTTTAATTTCATCACAAAAATTATATCAAAAAGGTTCAAAAACTAAATTATATTCAACAAAATACATAGCTTTGTAAGTATAATTGATTTTAATATGGAGAAACAAGGACTATACTTACCAGAGTTTGAACATGAAAATTGTGGCGCTGGTTTTATATGTAATTTAAATGGAGAGAAGACAAACCAAATTATACACGATGCACTAGAAATACTAGTAAAACTAGAGCACAGAGGTGGTGTTAGTGCAGATGGTAAAACAGGAGATGGAGCAGGTTTGCTAATAGATATCCCTCACGATTATTTCACAAGAGTTTGTGAATTCCCACTACCTAATCAAAGAGAATATGCAGTAGGTATGGTTTTCTTACCTAAGGTATCTAATCAATACAATTTCTGTAAAACTATTTTTGAAAACGAAGTAAGAGCTCAAGGCCTTTCTATTTTAGGATGGAGAGTTGTGCCTGTAGATTCCACACAATTAGGTGAAATAGCACTTGCATCAGAACCTAATATCGAGCAGCTTTTTATCGGCAAAACCGATGATATTGATGAAGCTACTTTTAAAGCAAAATTATATGCAGCTCGTAAAATAGCAGAACATGAAATCAGAGAATCTAAAATCTCTGAAGCCAATTACTTTTACATTCCAAGTTTATCAATTACCACCATTATCTACAAAGGTATAATCATGCCAGAAGATATTGGACCATATTATAAAGATTTACAAGAAATTGATTTAGTTACGCGTTTGGCATTGGTACACCAACGTTTTTCTACCAACACAATGCCAACATGGGAGTTAGCCCAACCATTCAGACACATGTGTCAAAATGGAGAAATTAATACGCTTCGAGGTAATGTGAGTAGAATGCGTGTACGTGAAGAGATTATGAAAAGTGATGTATTTGGCGCACAAATAGAAAAACTTTTCCCAATAATTTTACCAGGAAAATCAGATTCAGCTTCTATGGATATGGTTGTTGAATTATTAACACACACAGGACGTTCATTACCAGAAATTATGATGATGATGATTCCTGAAGCTTGGGAAAAACATGCAACAATGTCTCCAGAACGTAAAGCTTTTTATGAATACAATGCATGTATCATGGAACCTTGGGATGGCCCTGCTTCTGTACCTTTTACAGATGGTGATTATATTGGAGCATTATTAGATAGAAATGGATTAAGACCATCAAGATACACTTTAACCAAAAGTGGTAAATTGATTATGTCTTCTGAAGTTGGTGTAGTAGATATTGATCCTTCAGACGTTGAAAAACACGGTAGATTAGAGCCAGGTAGAATGTTCTTGGTAGATATGAATAAAGGTAGAATTATTGATGACGAAGAAATTAAAGATAAAATTGTTTCTGAAAGGCCTTATCAAGAATGGTTAGACAATGCACGTCTGCACCTAAAAGATGTACCATACACAAGCGAAACTTGCCCAATTGAAACCATTGATATTAAAACACGTCAACGCTTATTCAACTACACTTTTGAAGATATTCAAGAAGTAATTACGCCAATGGCACAAGTAGGTAAAGAAGCTTTAGGCTCAATGGGAATTGATACACCTTTGGCGGTTTTATCAGACAGACCTCAATTAATTTCTAACTATTTTAAACAATTATTTGCACAAGTTACCAATCCGCCTTTAGATGGAATTCGTGAAAATATTGTAACTGATATCAGCTTAAATTTAGGAAAAGATAGAAACATTTTTAGCATTACAGATAGACAATGTAGAAAATTAAGAATCCAAAATCCTGTAATTTCTAACGCAGATTTAGAGAAAATTAGAACTATTGATATTGAAAGCTTTAAAGCAGAAACCATAGAAATTTTATACCCAAAAGAAAAAGGTGTTAATGGTTTAGAAGATGCTTTAGACAGTATTATCATACAAATTGAAAAAGCCTTAGAAAGAAAAACGAATATCATTATTCTTTCAGACAGAGGTGTAAACCAAGAGTTTGCTCCTATTCCTGCTTTATTGGCTTGTTCTTATGTAAATCACCAATTAAACAGATTACGCAAACGTTCTTATTTTGATATTATTATCGAATCTGCAGAACCTCGCGAACCACATCATTTTGCTACGTTATTTGGTTATGGCGCAAGTGCCATCAACCCATATATGGTAAACGAAATTATCAGAATGCAAGTAAAAGAAGGCTTCATTACTGATATGGACGAACAAAAGGCTGTCGATAATTTTAATATGGCCATTGGTAAGGGTATTTTAAAGGTGATGAACAAAATTGGAATCTCTACCTTACATTCGTATAGAGGTTCTCAAATTTTCGAAATTGTAGGATTCAATTCACAATTTGTAGAAAAATATTTCCCATATACTGCTTCTAGAATAGAAGGGATTGGATTGTATGAAATTGAAAAAGAAATTGATAAAAGATATAAACAAGCATATCCTGATAACCAAATTGACAAAAACCTAGGATTAAATATTGGTGGTGATTACAGATGGAGAAGAAATGGAGAGCGCCATTTATTCAATCCAACCACCATATCAAAATTACAACAAGCTGTTCGTTTAAGCGATCAAGCAAGTTACGATGTGTATTCTAAAGCCATCAATGAACAGGCCGAAAATTTAATGACTATTCGTGGTTTATTTGAATTTGACAATCTAGATCCTATTCCTTTAGAAGAAGTAGAGCCTTGGACAGATATTGTAAAACGTTTTAAAACAGGTGCAATGTCTTATGGATCTATTTCTAGAGAAGCACATGAAAACTTAGCCATAGCAATGAATAGAATTGGTGGAAAATCCAATTCTGGTGAAGGTGGTGAAGACAGAAAACGTTTCCAAAAAGATATTAATGGAGACAGCAGAAACTCAGCGATTAAACAAGTAGCTTCTGGTAGATTTGGGGTAACCTCTCATTATTTAACAAATGCAAGAGAAATCCAAATTAAAATGGCACAAGGTGCAAAACCTGGTGAAGGTGGACAATTACCTGGTTACAAAGTTTTGCCTTGGATTGCAGATGCAAGAAATTCAACACCTTTTGTAGGATTGATTTCTCCTCCTCCACATCATGATATATATTCTATCGAAGATTTAGCACAATTAATTTTCGATTTAAAAAATGCAAATCGTGAAGCAAGAATAAATGTAAAATTGGTATCTGAAGTTGGTGTAGGAACTATTGCTGCAGGTGTGGCTAAAGCTAAAGCTGATGTTGTATTAATTTCTGGTTATGATGGTGGTACAGGTGCATCTCCTCTAACCTCTTTAAAACACGCTGGGTTACCTTGGGAATTAGGTTTATCTGAAGCACAACAAACTTTAGTGTTAAACAACTTAAGAAGTAGAATAGTAGTTGAATGTGATGGTCAGTTAAAAACGGGAAGAGATGTAGCCATTGCTGCTTTATTAGGTGCAGAAGAATTTGGTTTTGCAACTGCGCCTTTAGTAGCCTCAGGATGTATTATGATGCGTAAATGTCATTTAAATACTTGTCCTGTTGGTATTGCAACCCAAGACAAAGAATTGCGTAAAAACTTTAAAGGTACACCAGAACACGTGATTAATTTCTTTTATTATGTAGCCGAAGAATTACGTAAAATTATGGCACAACTTGGCTTCAGAACACTATCTGAAATGGTTGGGCAAACTCATAAAATTAATGCGAATAAAGCCATTAATCACTATAAAGCAAAAGGCTTAGATTTATCGAGTATTTTACACAGACCTACTGTATACAGAAGTTTAACGGTTAAAAACACAGAACAACAAGACCATAATTTAGAGGGTGTTTTAGATTTTACCATTTTAAAAGATTCTCACAGAGCTTTATACCGTAAAGAAAAAATGAATCTTGCTTATCCTATTAAAAATACCAATAGAACTGTTGGTGCCATTGTAAGTAACGAAATTTCTAAGATTTACGGTCATTTAGGTTTACCAGAAGATACTTTAAACATCAACTTTACAGGTTCAGCAGGACAAAGTTTTGGTGCTTTTGGTGCCTTTGGATTAACATTTACGCTAGAAGGAAATACCAATGATTATCTAGGAAAAGGATTATCTGGTGCAAAACTCATCGTTAAAAAACCTATTAAGGCAGATTTTATTGCTGATGAAAACATCATTATTGGTAACGTTTGTTTATTTGGTGCCGTTAACGGTCAAGCTTATATTAATGGAATTGCAGGTGAACGTTTTGCAGTGCGTAACTCTGGTGCTTTAGCTGTTGTAGAAGGTGTAGGTGATCATTGTTGCGAATATATGACTGGTGGTAAAGTAATTGTTTTAGGTAAAACAGGTAGAAACTTTGCTGCAGGTATGAGTGGTGGTATTGCTTATGTATACGATCCTGAAAACAAATTTGTAAACGGATTATGTAATACAGAAACCATAGAATTTGAAAAAGTAGAAGGTGAAGATGCTGCAGACTTAAAAGCATCTATAGAAAAACACGTTTTATATACCAATAGTAAAAAAGGCGCTAGCTTGTTGGCTGATTGGAATACAACTGTGGGCAACTTTGTAAAAGTAATGCCTACAGAATACAAGCGAGCTTTAGAGCGTTTAAGAACAGAAGAACCAATGGTTGAAGAATTAACAATAGCATAATGTCATGGGGAAAGTAACAGGATTTAAAGAGTTTGAAAGACAAGATGAAAAGTACCTATCTGTAAAAGATCGTGTACAAAATTATAAAGAATTTACAGTTCCACTTACTGAAAAGGAATTGACTAAACAAGGTTCACGTTGTATGGACTGTGGTATTCCTTTCTGTCATAGTGGTTGTCCATTAGGTAATCTTATTCCAGATTTCAATCACATGGTTCATCAAGGTGAATGGCAAAAAGCCTCATGGATATTACACTCCACGAATAATTTCCCTGAATTTACTGGAAGATTATGCCCTGCTCCTTGCGAAAAATCATGTGTTTTAGGTATTATCGAAGATCCAGTTTCTATAGAAAATATAGAAAAAAACATCGTAGAACGCGCATTTAAAGAAGGTTGGATTAAACCTCAACCTCCAAAATCAAGAACAGGAAAAACAATTGCTGTAGTAGGTTCTGGACCTGCTGGCTTAGCAACTGCTCAACAACTGAATAGAGCAGGCCATACTGTTACAGTTTTTGAAAGAGATGATGAAATTGGTGGACTATTACGTTACGGAATTCCAAATTTTAAAATGGAGAAAGGAATTATCGATAGAAGAGTTAAAATTTTAGAAGCAGAAGGTATTGTATTTAAAACCAATGTAAATGTTGGCGTTAATTATGAAGCAAAAGACTTAAAAGCTTTTGATGCTGTTGTGCTTTGTGGTGGTGCTACAAAAAGACGCAGTTTACCAACTCCTGGTATTGATGCTGATGGTGTTGTGCAAGCTATGGATTTTTTAACACAACAAACAAAAGTATTATTTGGTAAAGAAGTAAAAGATCAAGTTAAAGCAACTGGTAAAAATGTTATTGTTATTGGTGGTGGAGATACAGGTTCAGATTGTATAGGTACCTCAAATAGACATGGTGCTAAATCTGTAGTTAATTTCGAAATTATGCCTAAACCTCCAGGACACAGATCGCCATCTACTCCTTGGCCTTTTTGGCCATTGCAATTAAAAACCTCATCTTCTCACGAAGAAGGTGTAGAACGTAACTGGTTAATTAACACCAAAGAATTTGTTACAGATGACAATAATAAATTAGTTGCCCTAAAAACCGTAAATGTAGAGTGGAAAATGGTGCCTGGTGAAAGACCACAATTAATTGAAATTGCAGGTACAGAAAAAACATGGCCTTGTGATTTAGCTTTATTAGCTTTAGGATTTACAGGACCAGAAGACACTTTAGCTGATAAATTAGGCATCAAAACAGATGCACGTTCTAATTATAAGGCAGACTATGGAAAATACCAGACCAATATTCCAAACATCTTTACTGCTGGAGATATGCGAAGAGGACAATCTTTAATTGTTTGGGCCATTTCAGAAGGTAGAGAAGCAGCTCGTCAAGTAGATTTATACTTAATGGGTAAATCAGAATTACCATCGAAAGATGTTACTGGCGATTTAGTAGCTATGTAATTATAAAATATTTTTAATTTAAAATACAGAAACGCATCAACTTAATATTGATGCGTTTTTTGTTTTTAAAAATCTAAGAATCTTTCATATTTTAGAATATAATCTTTGGATAAAGGATTCATGAAAACAAAAAAGAACAATATGTTATTAAATTAACCTGAGTTCAACTTCTCAGCTGCTA
Organism: Polaribacter sp. R77954; assembly: GCF_044595335.1. Classification (GTDB taxonomy): domain Bacteria; phylum Bacteroidota; class Bacteroidia; order Flavobacteriales; family Flavobacteriaceae; genus Polaribacter. Next base: position 3,084,551 of record NZ_CP138992.1, on the reverse strand, counting down.
TCTTTATACTTTTATTTAAAACAAATTCTATTTAAAATGGAAAAGGAATAATCGAAGTGTGAATGTAAGATTTTTCAACTACACTATTTGGCTCGCAGTCTAGTAGCAATAACAATTTACTTTTTATTTCAGTAATGTTAACAATGACAACAAATTAATTTTCAGACAAATACCCTTCTTTATACTAGAGAATTTATATCGAACTCGTATTAAATTATCTGCAAATTTCGGGCAAATAAAAAAACCAGCCTTTACAAAAACGTTGTAAAGTACTGGTTTTAAAGTGACCATGACAGGATTCAAACCTGTAACCTCTTGAGCCGTAATCAAGTGCGCTATTCAGTTGCGCCACATGGCCGTAAGCGGGTGCAAATATAAGAGCATTTTTCTAAATTAGAAAGTCTCACCTCTATTTTTTAAGCATTTATTTGTGATTTGTATGCAGACAGCACTTTTTCTGCTTTTTCAATATCTTTTTGTAAAACATATAGCTCTACTGATGCTTGCTGCTCTCCATAACCCCCTAATCTTGCAGACTCAAAACGATCTTTCACCAAATATTGAATATTTGCAGCTTCCAATTCCATTTTTAATCCATTAATAATAATAGTTGTATCCGTAAATAATTTAGTATAATCTAATTCCATAATTTTAGGTTTAATCAAGTGAATTCTTAGTTACATAAGCTCTCCAACCAATAATTGCCAATTGTATTTTTGATGCTTTAGCAACATCTAATTTTCTTTTGGTGTAAGAAGGTAAAACAATTTTATTAATTAGAGCCAATATTTTAAAAATTTGTTTTTTCATTAAAGTTTGATTATTTATCAAATTTAATGAAAAATAACAACTCAATCTTTTCAGAATGAGTTGTTTTCACAGAAATTACTTTTCCTTTGTCATCATTCTTTTTGCCAAATCTGCGCCTATTAAAGATTGTAATAAATTACTATTGTTTCCTTTTTCACTGCCAGATATATAGGTTGATGGCAAACTCAATTCTTTAATCTGTTGTGCCACACCAACTGCAGTTTTGTATTCCCATTCTGCTCTTTCTTGTGGAGTTAAACCTGCACTTACTAGTTTGGCATTTTCATAGTATTGTGCATCAGCAGCTACTTTTTTACTTTTTGCCTTAAACTGCTCAACCTCAAACTGTTTTTTTTCTTTAATCAAATTAAATTCTGCCACTTTTGCTTCAGTTTCAGCTTCAATAGTTTGTTGTATTTGTATTTTTTCTAACCGAGCACGCTCTTTGGCCTTTTCAGATTCTCCTTTAGCAACTTCTTTTTTAGCTCTATAATATTCACGTTCTGCTTGTTGCTTTTCTAATTGTGTTTGAGCAACTTCATTTTTTTGTAAGTCTAAACGCTCGTCAAAAGAAGATTCCCAATCAATACCAGTAACTTGAGCCTGATAAATTTTTAATCCATATTGTTTTAAAGAGTTGGTATTATCTCTAACAATATTTCCACTATTGTCTCTTTTAATTCTAAACTTTTTCTGTTTACTCGATTTATTGACACGAATTCGTCTTACAGTAGTGGTATCTCCCACAATTTCATTCGAATTCTCAGCTTCATAATATTGCTCTACTTGATACATTCCGTTTTCTAACTGATCCCTAAAATATCGATCAAAATCAGATGCTTGACCAGAAATATAATCTTGTGCATCCATCAATTTACAAGTATTCTTAATAGCAGCATCAATATTTGGCAATACCCTACCATAAATTAATTTAGATTCGCTTTTGTTTCTATCAGCCATATTTAAAAATACTGCTTCATCATTAATATTTACACCCACAATAACAGAGGTGCTTATTTCTGCTTTAATGGCATCACTAAATTCCCATTTTTGCGCCTTTCTATTGTACATACCTTGTGTACTTTCTGGTAACAAACTGTTGTTATCTACAATAATATCTTTTACAGAAGTTTCATAAGAAAGAGGTATAATTCTTCCCCACCATTTTAATTTTAAACCTTGGGTAGTAATCATTTTATCTCCACCCGTTAAATATTGTACAGCATAAGCAGTACCTGCATCTGCATAAAAGAACATTCCGTTAAGAATTGTCATTAAAATACCCAGAATAATAATCTGAAAACTCCTTTTCTGATTTGGAATCTTAAAAGCTGTGTTATTTGTGAAAATTTTTTTTAAAATAAATATTGCTATTCCAATAACAATAAGTGCAATACCGATAAATGTTAACATTGTAATTGTTTTTTAAAGTGAGATTAATTTTTTTTAACAAACATTCCGTCAAACTGAACCACAGCAGATTTTTTCTTTTTCATTTTAAATCTTAAGATCAATAATGAAATGGAGCAAGTAAAGATTTCTAAATAAGTGCTATTTTGATATTTTATCGACAAAAATCTGAAGTAGAGCGTTAACGAATTCTGAAGATTAAAACAGAATTGAAATAATAATTTCGGAAATAATTTTGATAAATTTTAACGCTGCAATAATCATAATAATTAGTTTTTTTAGTTAGTAATAAGGTTAATTAAGTAATTGTTTTTTGAAGATAATACGTTTGTATATTGTCTTCCAAACGTTTATAAACAAATCTTTTAAACTGATTTTACATTATAAATCAAAAAAACATTATTTGTTTTAATATGTAATGGTATTACCTACAATAGTATTACACTTTAAAACATAATATAGCATATATCTCAAATTTAATTAGCAAGTAATGGAGTTTTTTATTGACTAAAAAAAAAGCAAAGGAAACCCTATTATAGAAAGGGGTTTAAAAAGCATTTTGATTTTTTGTTTTCTTTTCGAGATGATAAAAATGTATCTTTGTAAAAAAGTATTTCAATGAATTTTTTACTAATAATTGGGGGTTTAATTTTGTTGGTTTTAGGCGGAAACTGGTTGTTAAAATCAGCGGTTGCGTTATCCTTAAAATTAAATATTTCTAAAGTTGTTGTAGGTATGACTGTGGTGTCTTTTGCTACCTCAGCACCAGAACTTATTGTTAGTATAAATGCAGCACTAAATGGATCTTCTGATTTAGCATTAGGTAATGTTATAGGTTCTAATATTGCAAACCTTGGCTTAGTTTTAGGAATAACCTTGTTATTTGGAAATATGAAAGTTGAAAAAAACTTTTATAAATTAGATTGGCCTGTTATGCTTATTGCTTCTGCGTTACTCTTTTTGTTTTTAAGCAACGATACTGTGGTTGTAAGATATGAAGGTATACTACTCTTCTCTTTTTTAATCCTTTTTTTAATTTACCTATTACGCACTCAAAAAAAAATCGATTTAGAGGAATTAGAAGAAAGCATCACTTTATCTGGCCTTAAAACTTCATTATATTTATTACTTGGGGGCTTAGGGCTTTGGGGAGGTTCTGAATTACTAATTAAAGGAGCAACTGCATTGGCTTTAGATTTTGGTGTTACAGAACGTGTAATTGGTGTAACCATCGTTTCTATTGGCACTAGTATTCCAGAACTAGCTGCATCTATTATTGCAGTAATCAAAAAAGAAAAAGCCATTTCTTTGGGTAATTTAATAGGTTCTAATATCTTTAATATATTAGCTGTTATTGGCATTACCTCTATCATAACACCTATTTCACTTTCTGACGAAAGGTTATTGTCTAGCGATATTTATTGGATGTTAGCCATTTCCTTTACTATTTTACCCATGGTTTTATTACCAAAAAAATATATCTTAAACTGGAAACATGGTGCTCTTTTACTAGCTGCCTATTGCTCTTTTATTTACATGACTTTATAATTTTAGCCATGCTCTTTTTTCAATATCTTTAAAAGTATCCCTAAAATTACAACTCCAATTATAGCAAAAATTGCAATAAAATTCCAAGTGAACTCGTAACCAAAATTCGCAATCATTTGCATGCCAATATTATGACTAAAAATACCTGCTAACGAAAAAGAGATTGCATACATGGCCATATACTCTCCTTGATTTCCCTTTTTACTTCTTTCAATAGAAAATGAATTTGAAAAAGGAAAAGCTACCATTTCACCAATAGTCATTAAAAACATACTAACCAATAAAATACCTAACCAACCTGTAACATTAAGTACCACAAAGCTTAAGGATAACAAAAACAACCCTAGGGCTACCAATTTTATTTTCGATTTTTTTGTATTTACCAACCAATTAATTAAAGGCATTTCAAACACAAAAATAAAAAAGCCATTAAACCCCATTAACAACCCTATTTCTAATTCCGTTAACAAACGAATGTCTTTATAATACAATGGCATTGTAGAAAAGTATTGCATAAATGTAAAACCAAAGATAAACATGGCTATAAAAAACACCCAAAAAGGCTTGTCTTTATATACAGAAATTGGGTTTTCTACTTTTATCTCATCCAATACTTTTGCTTTCTTTGGATGTAAAACTTGTAGCAATAAAATTGATGCCAATACACACGTAATACCATCTACCCAAAACAAACTTTGGTAACCTATACCTGTAATAATGAGCCCCCCAATTGCGGGTCCTGCAGAAAAACCTAAGTTTATGGCAAGGCGAATTAATGTTACAGATCGGGTTTTGTTTTCTGGTTTACTATACGCGCTTAAAGCAACAAACATGGCTGGCCTAAAGGTATCTGCCACCAACATTACCATAAAAATACCAGCACATAACCCAGCAAATGTGTTCACATAACCCAACAAAACGAAAGAGAAACCAGTTAAAAACAGACTGCCTAACATCACTTTATAATACCCAATAATATCTGTTAATTTACCTCCTAACCAAGTACCTACAAATGAACCTAAACCCCAAAAAGGCAAAATCCAACCTACATCATCTAAAGAAAAACCCAAATTGTCTTTTAAATATAAAGACAGAAACGGAATAACCATTGTACCTGCTCTATTAATTAAGGTAATTAAAGCCAGCCACCAAACTTCTCTAGAAAGTCCTTTAAAGGTGTGTATATAATTTTTAACTATTTTTTTCATTTTTGGCCGATTTTAAAGGCAGAATTACATTAAACCTATTTAGTTTTACATTCTATAAAAACAAAAAGTCCGACTTTTCGAGTCGGACTTTTATAAAAATATGATATCATAAGCAAACTATCAATATTTATGTACAGACCGAAATTTCTGCTTTGTGCAGCAAATTTGATATGATAAAATAATGACTGTTTTCATTTTATTTTTTATTGATGCTATAAAACTACATAAAATATTTGAATGTTGTATTTTTGGTTTGATAAAATTTATATGATGAAAATTCTATTTTTAATTGTTTCTCTTTTATTAATCCTATCTTGCAACTCTCAAGATAAAAGACCTTTAGTAGGTAAAACCGAATACCAGCAAAAATTAAACGCTAGTTATAAAGATGCTTCAAAATCGCCCTTAAAAAAGAAAGATTTAAAAGACTTTAAAGGTTTAGATTTTTTTCCTGTAGATTCATCCTTTATTGTAACTGCTCAATTGACAAAAACAGAAAATGCACCAACTTTTAAAATGGCAACTACCACAGACAGGCAACCCTTATACAAAGAGTATGGTGTTTTAAATTTTACCTTAAAAGGCAAAGCATTACAGCTCACCATTTATCAAAGTCAAGATGATTTAAGAGATGAAAAGTATAAAGATTATCTTTTTTTACCTTTTACAGATGATACTTCTGGAAACGAATCTTATGGAGGTGGACGCTATATGGATGTGATGACTACTGATATTAATGATAACCAAACCATTACATTAAATTTCAACAATACTTATAACCCTTACTGTGCCTATAATGATAAATATTCTTGCCCTTTAACACCTAGAAAAAATCATTTAGATATAGAAATTAAGGCTGGTGTAAAGGCTTTTACAAAGCATTAAACCTCTCTTTTATTTTATATAATTTAAGGCAAAACCTAACCTTTATGACTGTTTTTTCATGTAGTTTTTGTGTAATAAAACAATGTGAATGCTCTTAGTTTATCATCACAATTACTTAAAACAACAAAGTTTATTTTTCTGTTTTCTTTATAAAAAGATATCGCTTCTTTTCATTATCTAAATCAATTTGATTTGCATAACCTAGTGTAAAATCGTAACATTACACAACAAAATTTTACAGCATGCAAGAGGATAAAAATTTATCAGAAATTGAAATTGAAAACCAAAAGATTATCGATAATAAAGAATTGAATCTTTTTGAATCTTTAATTCCTGTTGTGATTTTAATGAGTCTGTTGGCTTACAACATCTTTTTTGTGGAAAGTCAAGAATGGTTTGGCGCTTATACCAACCAATATATTTTATTAATTGGAGGACTTGTTGCTGCTGCAGTAGGACTTTTTAATAAAGTTTCTATTCCAACAATGCTTGCCGAAGTTTGGGAAAACTGGAAAAGTGTTTTTGTACCAATTTTGATTTTGTTTTTAGTGGGTGCTTTGGCTGGTACATGGCTTGTAAGTGGTATCATTCCTGCTATGGTATATTATGGTTTGCAAGTATTGAGTCCTGCAATTTTTCTGCCTGCCTCTGTTATTATTGCTGCTATTATATCTATAGCAACTGGTAGTTCTTGGACAACCTCTGCAACTGTGGGTATTGCATTAATAGGTATTGGTAGTGCATTAGGAATACCAACTGGCATGATTGCTGGAGCTGTAATTTCTGGAGCCTATTTTGGCGATAAAATGTCACCACTTTCTGACACTACCAATTTAGCACCTGCTATGGCTGGTACAGATTTATTTACACACATTAAATATATGGGTTACACTACTGTGCCCACAATTTTGGTAACCCTAATTGTTTTTGCCATTTTAAGCACCACTACAGACACTTCTGGTAATGCAGATGTAAGCAATTTGTTAGCCTCTATAGACAATACATTTAACATTACACCTTTATTATTTATAGTTCCTAGTGTGGTTATTGCCATGATTTTAATGAAAACAAAACCTTTAATTGCTTTAGGTGTTGGGGTTTTATTGGCTGCTGTTTTTGCTTTTATTTTTCAAGGCGATATTTTAGCAAGTGTCACAGATTCTAAATTACAAACAATCATTAATGCTGTTTTAACAGATACCAATATTGAAACTGATAATGACAAACTTTCTGAGTTATTTTCATCAGGAGGAATGAATGGAATGTTATGGACCATCTTTTTAATTGTTTGTGCCATGGTTTTTGGTGGAGTGATGGATGCTATTGGTGCTTTAGCAAAAATTACCAAAAGCTTGTTGGCTGTAGCAAGTTCTGTTTTTGGTTTGTTTGCTGGTACAGTAGTAAGTTGTTTAGGATTAAACATTGTAGCTTCAGACCAATACTTGGCCTTAGTCATTCCTGGAAAAATGTTTAAAAAAGCGTATGAAGATAAAGGACTAGCACCAGAAAATTTAAGTAGAACTTTAGAAGATTCTGGTACTGTAACTTCGGTTTTAATTCCTTGGAATACTTGTGGAGCTTATCAATCTAGTGTTTTAGGGGTTTCTGTTGCAGACTATTTTGTGTATGCTATCTTTAATTATTTAAGTCCGTTTTCAACCTTACTATTTGCAGCTTTAAACATTAAAATTAGACAATTGGTTAAGAAGTAAAATGATTGTTGAAGCTGAAATTTCTGACGAAAAACAATTAACTGAAATCGCTTTACAATCGAAAGCCTTTTGGGGATATTCTGATGATTTAATTCAATCTTGGACAGAGGAGTTAACTGTTTCTGAACAAATGATTTCTAAAATGTTTGTCTATAAATTTTTAAAAGATGATAATATTGTTGGTTTTTATATTTTAAATCAACCTAAAGAAAAAACAATTGAATTAGAGTTTCTGTTTGTTTTGCCCAAATGTATTGGAAAACGAATTGGAACACAATTAATTGAACATGCTTTTCAAAAAGCTATTCAACTAAACACAATTCGTATTACTTTAATAGCAGACCCCAATGCAGCATCTTTTTATGAATCAAAGGGATTTAGTACAATTGATAGCATACAAAGCACCATTTTTAATCGATTTTTACCCCAAATGCAAAAAGAATTAACGAACACACTTTAAAATTTTTACTTTATCTCTAAACAAAAAAGCTGTGTTTCAAAATTATAAAATACATCTTTTATAGAAATAAGATTACCTCTTTTTGAGACCAAAAAAGATTTTTAAATAGCTAACAATGCCCTTTTGATCTTTTCTATTACAGCCTATTTTTAAATTCTAAAATAGCATTATGAGGTTTCAAGGTAATTAAAGGCTTTATTTGAATAGGAGATTTCTTTTCAATAATTTCAAATTGTTCTACCAAGGCAATAATTGCTAAAATCATTTCATACATCGCAAAATTATTGCCAATACACATTCTTGGCCCTGCACCAAAAGGGAAATAATTTTTTGAAAACTTCATATTTTCATCTAAAAAACGCTCAGGAATAAATTCATTTGGCTGTTTCCAAAAATCTGAATGCCTATGAATTTCATAAATTGAAAATAACAAATTCGAGCCTTTGGGCAAAACAATTCCCTTGTACGTATCTTCCTCAATATTTACGCGATCCATAAAATAAGCTGGAGGATACAAGCGCATCGCCTCTTCAATAACTAATTTTGTATAACTCGCATTTTTTATCCAATGCATACACTCTTTAGATTCACTTTTTATTTTTTTAATTTCAGATGCTATTTTTGATTGTGCTCCAGGATTTCTTGCTAACAATTCGCAAGTAAACGTAAGGGCATTTGAAGTGGTTTCATGACCTGCTGCAAATAAAATTAATATTTCATCTACCAACTGATTTTCATCCATACTAGAGCCATCCTCATATTTTGCACTTAAAAGCATGTCTAATAAATCGTGATGTTCTGCATTGCTTTGCTTTCGTTCTTCTACCAATCTTTTTAAAATTGTTCTCGAATTTTGAGTCAAGTCCAAATGCTTTTTTGTTTTTCCTGAAAGGTTAAACCACCACACCAAAAAAGGTTGTCTTAATTCTTGAACCAACATTTTTTGCGTGGCTTCTGTGGTATGTTGCAATGCATCAATATCCGCATCAGAAATGTTTATATTGAAAATTGATTTGATAACAGTTTGAAAGGCTAAATCATTAAAAACAGGAAAAACATCCATTGGTTTTCCTGTTTTAATATTTTTTAACTCTGTTAAAATGGTTTTTTGAATGGTATCTACCAGCAGCTTTAGTTGACTTTTATGAAAAGCTGGCTGAATTAATTTTCGTTGTTTTTGCCAATGTTCTCCCTCAGCAGTTAACAATCCTTTGCCAACATATTTTACTAAATCTTTGGTTTGAATATACGATTTTGTATAATTTTTTTGATTCTTTTGCAGTGCATGCTGTAAAAGTCCGGCATCTCTGCAAAACAACACAGATTTTCCGAAACCAATTTTTAAACGAAAAATATCTCCTAAAGTATCAAAGTTTTTTGCGTGAAAAGGCAAAGGATTTTTTAAAATAGCATTAGCATGTTTTAGAAACTTAAAAAATGAAACTTCTGGAATTTTATTAGATACACTCATTTTTAATTTTATTTGTACTCATTAACAACCCTTTTTTAAGAATGTATAAAACTTGACTAGTTGTATTTGTGACATACAAATTTAAGCATATTCGCTTTTGTAATTTGTGGTATTTCAGAAATATTAATTTTTAAAGTTTTCTCAGTAATTTTTGATAAAAGAATGCTTATTTTCTATAAATCTCAACCATTAGTTTAAAACTTATACTTCATCCCCAAACGAATAATCTGTGTTTCAAAATTGTTTTCATACAAGGCTGTAAAACCTTCGCCTTTAATTTGTTGTCTTAATCCAAATTGATTGAACAAATCACTAGCAGATAAGGTAATTTCTCCTTTTTTATCCCACATTGATTTCTTCAATCCGAAGTCTACAGAAGAACGCGCTAATTGATCTCCTTGTGGCATATTTCTTTTTGAATAATACAATCCTGTAACTTGTGCTTCAATAGCTAAAGGAAGTGTAAACGAATTGGTAATTTTAAAATCGCCAGCAGTATCTGAAGTTTTTTCTATGCTAAAAGCTCTTACAAAAGGGAACAACAATGTACCTTGAAAAGCCTTAATATTATTTTGATAGATGTTTGTGCTGGCAATTAGTTTCCAGTTTTCGGTAAGATCTTGACTGAATAAAATTTCAATTCCGGCATTGGTGCTCTCTCCTGTATTTTCATAAATACGGTTTACAATATCATAATCTGGATTGCTAGTATCTATGCTAAAAACACGTTGATACGCTCCTGATATTTGTCTGTAATACACCGCAGAAAATAACGAACCAGAACCCCAATTATAACGATGTGCAGCCTCTACACTATTGGTAAACTGTGGACGCAAATACGGATTTCCTACTTTTAACAATTCTGGATCATCATATTTAGGAAAAACACGCAATTCGGGTTCTCCTGGCCTATCAATTCTTCGATTGTAAAATACCGAAAGTTTATTGTTGTCATTCATTTTAAAGGTAAAACGAACACTTGGAAACAACTCAAAATAATCATACGCATCATTGGAAGCATAATAGGCATTTACAGGATCCAACTCATAAGAAACATCCGTTTGCTCTGCTCTTAAACCGGCTTCAACATCAAAACGTTCTTTTTCTAAGATGTAATTTCCATAAAAGGCATATAGGTTTTCTTTCCAAGTAGAAAAATCACCCAAATCAGGATAAATAATCGATTCATTGCCACGATTTATCGTATACTCTACAGGTAAATTCCGAAACCGTGCTTTTAAACCCAATTCTAGTTTTCCATTACTTAAGGCTTTTGTGTAATCTGATGATAAACTTGTGGTGTGTTCAATAGCGCGAATATTGGTCATATCTCTACCAATTCGCACTGCAGAACTATCATTTAAAAAATAACTTTCATCTTCTAAACCTCTTGTGTATTGAGCGTTTGCAGAAAGCGAATGCCCTACTTGTTCAAAATTATGTTTGTAGTTTATAGACGCATTAATGTAGCTGGTTACTTCTTCTTCTTTCCAAGTATATAAGCGATTACGAACCTTGTTATTTAAGTCGATAAAAGCTACTTGAGACGTATCTATGTGTTTTTCTCTGTCGTACATCGCAGCAATGGTAATTGCATCATTTTCGGTAATTTCCCAATCCATTCCGCCTGTAATTATAGAACGAAATTGTCTTCTATTTTCTGGAACTTGAGAACTAATATTTCTACCATCATCGTAATTTCTAGTGGTAAATTCGTTGTTGGGTAACGCTTCTTGAAGAATAAATTCTGATTGTAAAAAGTAGTTTAGCTTTTTAGTTCTATAATTGAAATTTAAACTCGGAATTAATTTCGGATTCACATCGTAACTACCCAAATCTGTTGGTGTATCTGCTTTTCTTTTGGATAAAGCACCTAACCCAAAAGACAACCCAACATCGCCATTTAAACCGGTTTGTTTTTCTTTTTTGTAGATGATGTTTACAATACCAGCAAATCCGTTGGCATCATATTTTGCAGAAGGATTGTTAATAATTTCGATACGTTCTATGTTGGATGCAGGAATGTTACTCAATCCTTTTTGATTTCCAAAACCTGTAATACTCGATTGTTTTCCATCAATTAAAACCACAACCTTATCACTTCCTCGTAAAATTACTTTTCCATCTTGATCAAAAGCAACGCCTGGCATTGTTTTCATAGCATCCATTACAGAACCACCAGATTGTGCTATGTTTTCTGTTAAACTGAATGTTTTTTTATCTAAAGCTGCATTTATAGTTGCTCTTTTTGCTTCAATAGTGATTTCATCTAAAGATTCTGCAGTTGTATTAATTTCAATTTTACCCAAATCGAAAATAGGATTTAATCCACCAGAACTTACTTTACGTTTTTCGGTTTGATAACCCAAATAAGAAACAACAACAATATACGTTCCTGTGGCAAGATTTTTTATTTCAAAACGCCCATTATCATCAGAAATAGCACCTGTAACAATGGTATTACTAGTTTCTTTATTTACAGAAATAGAAACAAAAGGTAAGATTTCTAGGGTTTCTTTATCTACTATTTGTCCAGTGATGGTGATGGTTTTCTGTGAAAATGCAACTACAGAAAGTAATAATAGAATAGTGGTAAAGATATGTTTTAACATTTTTTTTGATTAAGACGCTATTATATTTTAACGTTATTTCTGAATTATTTTGACTTAGTCACTTTTTTTGTTGATGCAAAAAGATTTAAGAAAATAGAAATCAATAACAAGACCCAAGGCGTTCCGTGTAACAACACATCGAACCAATCTTGGCCTTGCATAGCATCAGGTCCAGAAAAAGCATTTCCGCCTAAAATCCATTGAATTTTACCCCAAATATGAGGAGGATTAAAAGGCGCTAAACCCAAAGTTAAACTCGCTATTAAAAAAAGTTTCCAATTATCTTTTAGTTGCTTCTTCATATCTACAATGTGTTACTCTATTTTAATCCTTTTAAAAAACATTAATTCTACAAACAAATCCAACAATTAATGTTTCAAGTAAATCCTGATGGGTAATTGATATTTGGTGGTTACTTTATAACGTTGTTTTATGGCAGGAAAAACGGTAGGTAATTTATGAATTGATGTCTGAATAATACTATCTAATTCAGGCAATTCGTTTTTAATTTTTTCGGATGATTTTACACCTTCAAAAATAATTTTTCCTTCTGTATTGATTATTAAATCTACCACAACCGTTTCATCAATAGTATCATTGATAAGCAGTTGATGTTTTTGCAACTCTAGGCTAATTTTTTTATGAATGGTGGTTCTAAAACAATCTGATTTTTGAGTTTTATCTATAATAGAATCGCATATTTTAAAAGAGGGTGAAGTATCTACAGCCGTAAAATCGATAATAGTATCCACAACTTGCAAAGGCTGTTTTTTTGTCAACGAAAGCTTATCACACGAAGTGAAAAACATCAGCAATACTAAAAAAGAAAAAACACGCATTAGCCTTAATCTATTATGGCGTGAAATTACTAAAATTTAACGACTTTATTTTAACGTTTCCCCTTTTACAAAATACGCTTTTTTTATGTCTTTAATCCGTCTTTTTACAAAGGCAGCAATTACATCATCTTTATCGTAAAAGGTTTCTATGTATTTAATGTAATGCTTGTAGGCTATTTTTTTATCCTTATAATAATCATCAGCAGTTTTTGCCAATTGATATAAAGCTTTATAATTTCTTCTGTTTTCTTTAAAGGCTTCTTCAAAAGCATTCATAGCTTGCTTGGGTTTATTAGTAGCTAAATACATGGTACCTAAACCCATGTATTCCTCATCTCTTTTGTCTTTTCCTTTAAAAGTAGCCATCATATAGTTGATCATTGCAGTTTGATATTCTTTTTCTATCATAGCAATATGCCCTAAATAGGTATTGGCTTTAAAATCTTCTCGATCTTTAAAAGACAATTTTTTAAAGTACTTTTTTGCCTGATCTAAACTATCTAATTTAAAATACATTCTTCCTAACATAGATGTACTATACGTATCTTTTTTATCGATGGTATCTAAATTTAATAAATACGGAATGGCTTCTTTGTATTTTTTATCTCGATACAATTGATTAATTTTCAGTTTGTTTAAATCGATATGATTTTTATTTAAAGCCAAGCCTTTATTGACAAACAACTGGGTAGAATCTCTATCTTTTAATGCATTAAAACTTTTGGCCAACCTTGTAATGGCATTAAAATGTGTGGTATCTTTTGTATAAGTGGTGATAAAACTATTGATCATTGGATCTCTTTTGGCCTGTAAAGCATAAGCCAAACCTAAATGATAACTATAATTGGCATTAGATGCATCTTGAGAAATGAGATATTGAAAGGTTTTTTCAGCTTTTATGGGTTTTCTGTTGATGATATAAAGTTTCCCCAATTGATATTGTAAGACCAAATTTAAGGAGTCTTTAGCTAAGATTTCCTCATAAATTGGAATGGCTTTTTTAGATAATTTTAAAGCCCGATAATTCTTAGCCAACTTTAGTTTTGCTTTTTCATCATCTTTAAAAGTGAGGGCTTTTTCTAAAAAATACGCTGCTTTTTTATAATTGTCTATTGATTCATAAATTACGGCAGTTTTGTAGTTTGATAAAAATGAAGGTTCACTTTTTTCTAATTCTTTTAAAGCAAGTTTATACCTGCCTTTAGCAAATAAACTATCTGAAACTGCAAAAGTTGAAGTTTGGGCTTCAACTCTTACAATTACAAATAATGCTACAATTAAAATGCTCTTTTTCATAGGTGTTTTTTATGCTACAATAATAGTAAACGGAATTGAATATTTTACAGCAACCACTTTCCCATCATTTTCCCCAGGAACCATTTTTGGTAAAGAATTCATTACAGAAATTACTTCATCTTGAATTTTTTGATGTGGCGCTCTTACTTTAACATCAATTACATTACCTTCTTTGTCTATTTTAAACGCTATAAAAACTCTCTTCTTGCCTGGATCTAAACCTAATGTTTTAGGTAAATTCGCGTCAAAATTCTTCACAAAATGCTTTTGTATCATAAGAGAAAAACACTTTTTATCTCCTGCTTCACAACCAGAAAAAGTAGGTGCTCGGTCTATTTTCATAAACGAAACTTCTTCTGTTTCTGTGGTAACTTTTTCTCTTAAACTTTTCATTTTTTCCATATCTATAATACTCGCAAGAACCCTTCTTCCTTCGTTTCTTTGATAAACTTTGAGTGTTATTGAATTTGAAAAATCACTATCTGAGCTTTTTATTTTATTCATCTGAATTTCAAACTCTTCAGCTTCCTCAAAAGACAAATCATTGTATGTAATTTCTGGCCACTCAGGTTCTTTTATCCCAAAATAAATATCTAAATAACTCTCTTCATCCATTTTGGTTTCTCTCATTGGGTTATCTCCAATTTGAAAATATCTAACTTTTTGCTGTTTAACAGATTCATGTTTTTCTTTCGTAATTAAATTCTCATCAGCACAAGAACTATAAAAAAGCATACTTAGTAACACTGGAAGTAACACTAAATACTTTAATTGATTTACTGTTTTTGATTGATTCTTTTTCATCATAATGATTCTTTTTTTAATTAAACTTTTTTTATAAAATTGATTTACAAACTCAATATTTTCCACCTGAAAAAAACTAGACAATAAGCTATTGATATAACTTTCTTTGGTTTCTGATTTAGCAACGACTGCATCAGAAATGTATTCGTGTACTAAAGTGATTCTCTTTTGATAAAAATAAATCATAGGGTTGAACCACATTGCAATTTTCAATATTTCAAAAAACAATAAATCTATAGAATGTTTTTGTTGGCTATGCACCAATTCGTGCTGAATGACCTTTTCTTGTTGCTGTTTTGGCACTTCCTCCCCTAAAAAAATGTAGTTGAAAAACGAAAATGCTTTGGCTTGATTCGGAATAAATATCAATATAAAATCAGATTTTTTTATGCTTTCATTTTCCCTTATAAATCTGATAATCTTCATCAATTTTATCAAAAATAAAATCAAGAAAAAAGCAACACCAACCCAAAACAAAATGTTTACATAATTTATAGATTTTTCAATATTTGTTGTTTGAATCGTTTGCTGTATTACCTTATCAGGGTTTAAAACAATTTCTGGCAATTGAATTACAAATTCTTGTGAAACTGCTTTTTGAAGCGTGGGTATTTTTATCAATGGCAGCACAAAAGACAACATTGGTGTGCTTAATAAATACCATCTGTTTTTAGTAAAAAACGTTTCTTTGCTTAAAAAGAAATCATAAATAGCCAAGAAGAATACTTGGAATAAGATGACTTGGAGAATGTAGTTTATCATAGCTTAAGTTTTAATCAATTATTATTTTAAACGGGAGTGTATATTTTGTTTTTTTCATCACTTCATCTTTATTTCCAGCTTTCATTTTAGGCAAACTTTTAATCACTCTTTTAACTTCTTGTTCAATAACAATATGGTTCCCTTTAACTGTAACATCAATAACTTCTCCATTGGTATCTATACTAAAATCAACAATTACTTTTTGAATACCAGGACTTACAAATATGTCATCTACAATGTTTCGATCAAAAGTTGAATTAAAATGGGCCTTCATTTTTGAGAAAAAACAATCATAATCTTGTTCTTCACAATCTGGAAAAACTGGAGCATTTGTTATTTTTAAGAAAATTATTTCATCAATTTTAACATCAGTTTTATCAAACTCCATAGCTGGCATTAGTATTCCTATGGTATTTCTTCCATTAGGCATTTTAAATAGTTTTATTGCTGTACCTAGTTCTAAAAATCCATTTTGTTGATAGCTTATAAGTTCTTCTTGTTCATTTTTGGTTAGGTCTTCAAATTGAATTTCATTCATTTTCTCTGGCCATTTGCCAACCAATAAATCGTCTAAATAAGTGCTATTTCTTCCTTTAAATCCTTTTAATTCTCCTTTATAGTATCGATATTTAGTTTGAATTTGTTTCTCAATAACTGGATTCACATTAGCAGTACTTTCAGAACAACTACTATTAAATAATAGTACAACCAAAACAGGAATCAATGCCAAATATTTAAATTGATTCGTTCTTTTAAATTTCATTTTATGGATTATTTTAAAGCATTTTTTAATCATACATTTCTTTTAAAGTATAATGGTAAAAGGTAATTTATAATTGGCTTTTATTGGTTTACCATATTTTTCACCTCCAGTCATTTTAGGTAGCCTAGCTATAACATTTCTGGCTTCATTAGCTATAATTTCATTGGGTGCTTTTACTTTAATTCGCTCTACATAACCATTTGTATCTATAGTAAAATCAACATTTACTTTTATTTTTTTTGTTTTCAGATCTAAATCTGCTAAGACAGTTTTATTAAAATTATCTTTAAAATGTTGATCTATTTTTTCGATAAAACAATCTGAATCACCCTCTTCGCATCCAGGAAAAGTTGGTCTTTTATTTAACTTTATAAATAACAATTCGTCTCCGAGTTTATCTGGATGAATCGATTTTGATCCTTCAAGTATCGTTCCTTCTGCAATTCTTCCATCTGGGGTTTTAAAAAAACGAGTGTATTTCAGCATCATTGCTAAACTTGCCTTATTTTTAAATATTTTTCTAAATTTTTTAAATTTAGCATACTCTTCTTTTTTTATTTCCTCAGGTAGTTCGTCAAAAGGTATTTCTTCTAAAAGTCCTTTTGGGTCTGGTCCAAAGTAATCATCTAAATGAGCTTCTTTATCTCCTTTATAACTAAATAGTTCTCCATCTGCCATTCTG
Source organism: Polaribacter sp. R77954 (assembly GCF_044595335.1). Taxonomy (GTDB): domain Bacteria; phylum Bacteroidota; class Bacteroidia; order Flavobacteriales; family Flavobacteriaceae; genus Polaribacter. The sequence goes on along the minus strand of NZ_CP138992.1, from coordinate 3,067,289 downwards.
TAATGCGTAACAATTCTTTTCTCTAATCTACTGTCATAAGATGCACAAGAACTGTAGAACAGCATACTTACTAAAACTGGAGCTAACACCAAATACTTTAATTGATTAACTGTTTTTGATTGCTTTTTTGTCATCATTAAAATTCGCTGTTTGATAAATGTTTTTTTACAAAATTGATTTACAAACGAGATGTTTTCAACCAGAAAAAAACTAGATAATAAATTGTTAATATAACTTTCTTTAGTTTCTGATTTAGCAACGACTGCGTCTGAAATGTATTCGTGCACTAAGGTGATTCTCTTTTGATAAAAATAAATCATTGGATTAAACCACATTGCAATTTTCAATATTTCAAAAAACAATAAATCTATTGAATGTTTTTGTTGGCTATGCACCAATTCGTGCTGAATTACCTTTTCTTGTTGCTGTTTTGGCACTTCCTCTCCTAAAAAAATGTAATTGAAAAACGAAAATGCTTTGGCTTGATTCGGAATGAATATCAAGATGAAATCAGATTTATCAATCGTTTCATTTTTACGGATAAACGAAATAATTTTCATCAATTTTATCAAAAATAAAATCAAGAAAAAAGCAACACCAACCCAAAACAAGATGTTTACATAATTGAAAGATTCCTCAATATGAGTTTCTGGAATTGTTTGCTGTAATACCTTATCTGGATTCAGAACGATCTCTGGCAACTGAATCACAAATTCTTGTGAAACTGCTCTTTGAAAAGTGGGTATTTTTATCAATGGCAACACAAAAGACAACATTGGTGTGCTTAATAGATACCATCTGTTTTTGGTGAAAAAGGTTTCTTTGCTTAAAAAGAAATCATACACAGCCAAGAATAATACTTGGAATAAAATGATTTGGAGGATGTAATTGATCATAGTTTATTTTTTGATTTTTAGACTTGTCATTTCGACCTTGTGGAGAAATCTAGTTGCACAAAGATTTCTCAATTTCAATGCGTTTCATTCAAAATGACAGCGTTAACTGTAAACTGAATACTGAAAAACTGCCTACTCTTTCTTATTCACTTCTTTTAAAATACTTTCCAATTCAGTAACATCCATATTATTTTCTTTTACAAAAAAGGATACCATACTTTTAAAGGAGCCATTAAAATAACCGTTCATTAATTTATGTAAACTTTGGTTGCTATAGGTTTCTTTTTCTACAATTGGGTAATATACATAACCTCTACCCTCTGGTTTATGTGCTACAAATTCTTTACTTTCTAAAATTCTTATAATTGTAGAAACTGTATTGTAAGCAGGTTTTGGTTCTGGTAATTTTTCAATCACTTCTTTTACAGAAGCTACCTGTAAATCCCATAAAACTTGCATAATTTGCTCTTCGGCTTTTGTCAATTGTTTTTGCATAACTTCAACTAATGTTTTAGTTTAATATCACAAATATAACTAAATTTTTAGTTTAAACTAATTTTATAGTTATAAAAATTGTAACAAAGTGGCTATTCTCTCGTCAAACTATCAAATAGCATTTATGGATATTTTTTTATTAATTATTGGATTTCTACTGACTTTACTGGGCATTGTAGGATCTTTTCTACCCATTTTACCTGGACCAATTACAGGTTGGTTTGGTTTATTGCTGTTGTATTCCACAAAAATAATTCCAAGTGATTGGACATTTTTAGGCATCACTTTAGCAATTGCAATTCTAATTTGGGTGTTAGACTACATCATTCCAGCAATAGGCACAAAACGTTTTGGAGGCAGCAAATACGGAGTTTACGGAACCACAATTGGATTAATTGTAGGTTTACTTTCTCCTATTCCTTTTGGAATTTTAATTGGCGCATTTTTTGGGGCTTTAATAGGCGAATTACTTTATGATAGCAAAGATACCAACAGAGCTATAAAAGCTTCTTTTGGTGCATTTATCGGTTTTTTAGCATCAGCAACCATTAAGTTTTCTGTAGCAACTGTTTATGTAATTTTATTTTTGATGAAATTTTGGGACTATAAAGGAGATTTCTTTTAGAAAAACTACTCTTTATCTGCCATTTTCTTTACATAATCTGTAATAATTACAATTTGAGTTGGGCCAACTTTACCTTCAATATATTTGGCATTTTCGTGATCTAAAGATATTCTACGTACAGCTGTACCTTGTTTTGCAACCATACTAGAACCTTTTACTTTTAAGTCTTTAATTAAAACTACAGAATCTCCCGCTTGTAAAATTGCGCCATTCGCATCTCTATGAATTATTTTTTCACTTTCCTCTAAATGATCTCCAGATTCTTTTGCAAAACGCAAATCGTCATCTTCTAAATACATCATATCTAACAAGTCTTGTGGCCAACCTTCTTTTCGTAAACGAGATAACATTCGCCAAGCTACCACTTTTACGGCTCTGTGTTCGCTCCACATAGCATCGTTTAAACAACGCCAATGATTTGCATCAACCTCTTCAGGATTTTCGATCTGAGTTACACAAGTTTCACAAGCCAACAAACTACCATCTACTCCACCTCCACCAGTCAATTTTGGTTTTACTTCGTAAACTGATAAGTTTGAAGTTGATGTGCATAACTCACATTGATTGCCACTTCTATTTTCTAAATCTTGTTGTAAACTCATTGTATTTTTTTTGTTTGATTGCTTGCAAATGTACTATTTTCAATTTGATAATAAGTGCTCTTTGTCATTCCCACGAAAGTGGGAATCCAGTAAAAGAAATCATTTATTATCATACCAATCTTTTGCCAAATCTTGCCAATCTTTATTTTCTTCTTCAATTAATTTTAGTTTCCAAGCTCTATTCCACTTTTTAAGTCTTTTTTCCCTTAGAATTGCATCATTAATATTTTGAAAAGCTTCAAAATACACTAGTTTATATACGCTATATTTACAGGTAAACTTACTACCTAATCCAGTTTTATGCTCATAAACTCTTCTTTCTAAATCATTGGTTACTCCAATATATAAAGTTCCATTTCTTTGACTAGCTAATATATAAATGTAATATTTATAGAAATTATTCATAACTTTTTTTACTAGATTCCCACTTTCGTGGGAATGACAAAACGCTTTAGTTTATTTCTAAAGAAGTAAACTGAAACGTATTTCCATCAAACAGACCTTTATCAGAGAGTTTCAAAGACGGAATGACCAACAACGCCATAAACGACAAACTCATATAAGGTGCTCGTAATTTGCTGCCCATTTCTTTGGCCATTTTATCCAATTCAGCGTAGTTTTTCCCAATTTCTTGGGCGGATTTATCAGACATAATTCCTGCAACTGGTAATGAAACTATTTTTTCTTCAGTTGATGTTACAGCACAAACTCCACCTCTATTTTTGATGATTAAATTTACAGCTTTGCAAATTAGTTCGTCAGAAACACCAATAGCAATAATATTATGAGAATCGTGCCCAACAGAACTTGCAATTGCACCTTCTTTCAATCCAAAGTTTTTAATAAAAGCAATAGCTGGTGCATTGTTTTGATAACGATTGACGACTGTCATTTTTAAAACATCCGTTTTTGTATTTGAAACTAAGTTTCCATCTTCGATTAAAGATTCACACTCAATTTGATTGGTAACCAATTCGCCATCTAAAACTTCAATGACTCTTATTTTTTTGGTAGAAGATTTGTATTCAAAATCAGCAACTTTCTTTTCATTTGTATTAAAATTATTCAATATTTCAAAATCCACAGATTTCACAAAACTCTCACCATTTTTAGCTACTAATTCTCCATTGATATAGGTTTCTAAAACATTAAAATTGATTAAATTATCAACGACCACAAAATCAGCAAAATCACCTTTTTGTAATAAGCCCACCCCTAAATTATAGTGTTTTACAGGATTTATACAAGCTGCTTGCAACACCTTAAAAACATCATTTCCTTTGGCAACTGCTCTTTCGCATAACTGATTGATATGACCCAACAACAAATCATCTGGATGTTTATCATCAGAACAAAACATCATATTTTTGTAATTATCGGGTAATAAATCAATCAAGGCTTCAAAGTTTTTGGCTGCAGAACCTTCTCTGATAATCACTTTCATACCTTTCGCTAATTTCTCTTTGGCTTCATCAAAAGAGAAACATTCGTGATCTGTAGAAATTCCTGCAGCAATATATTTGGTGGCATTTTCGCCTCTTAATCCAGGTGCATGACCATCAATAGGTTTGTGGTTATTTTTTGCGTGTTGTATTTTTGCCAAAACTTCAGCATCATCAAACAAGACTCCTGGATAATTCATCATTTCTGCCAAATATTTAATATCCGGATTTTCCATCATCAACTTAATATCATCAGCATTAATAATAGCGCCTGCACTTTCAAAAGAAGTGGCTGGCACACAACTTGGTGCACCAAAATTGAATTTTAACGGGACTTTCTTTCCGTTTTCAATCATAAAATCGACACCCTTTACACCTAAAACATTGGCAATTTCGTGTGGATCTGAAACTGTTGCTACGGTTCCGTGAATTACTGCAATTTTCGCAAATTCAGAAGGCACCAACATCGAACTTTCTATATGAATATGTGCATCAATAAAACCTGGCAGAATATAATTTTCTTTAGTATGATTTGCTTCGTGAATTGCAATGATTTTATCATTCTCCACCACAATTTCACCTTTAAAAATTCTTTGGTTTTGTATATCAACAATATTTCCTTGTACAATCATTTTTTAATGCTTTTACACAAAACTACAAATAATAAAAAGTAATTTTCAGAATCTAATACATTTATTCTATTTTTGAATATGGATGAAAAAATCGCTTTTAAAACGTTTGAAAAATGGTCTAAAAATCAACAAGTTTGTTTAGCCAATTTATTTCCAACTGTCCAAAAAAAAGAGGCAGTTCATATCGATTTAAGTATTGAAAATACGACTGTAAAAACAGAAGCTGAATTTAATAACCCTGCTTTTTTTTCAGAAAAATTAGCTGAAATTCAACAGCAACATCCCAATAAAATAATTACAGGTGGTTATTTAGAAAAACGCGCTTTATATACTTCAGCTATTTACAACGCCGAAAACTCATCAGAAAAAAGAAATATTCATTTGGGTGTCGATTTTTGGTTACCCAAAAATACACCAATTCACGCTATTTTTGATGGAACAATTGTTTGTAGCGTGCATCAAAAAGACCATAAAGGGTATGGAGGTTTTATCATCTTAAAACATACTTTTAGTGCCATAGAATTTCACACATTATATGGGCATCTTTCAGAAAATAGCACTTTAAAATATAAGATTGGAGACTTTATAAAAAAAGGAACCGACATTGGTGTTCTAGGCAATTATGAAGAAAATGGAAAATGGGTGCCTCATTTACATTTTCAAATTATGCTATCTCTTTTAGATTATCAAAATGATTTTCCTGGTGTGGCTTTAGAAAGTGAAATTGATTATTGGAAGCACATATGCCCTAATCCTAATTTACTATTCAAGAGTAATGTCCTCTAAACTGAAAATTCTAAAATAGAATTCTTACATTTATACAATTCAATTTTAATCAACTGATATGAAACCTAAATATATATTTTTACTACTATTTTTACCTTTTTTTTCACAAATCAATTCACAAGAAAAAAAGGAGAAACCCCAAAAATGGGATGTAAATAATCCGCACGAAGACTGGAGATACAATTCGTTTCAACTCAACACCACAGAAGGAACTTGGATGAATTTAGACGTTTCACCAGATGGAAAAACCATTGTTTTCGATTTGTTAGGTGATATTTATAAAATGCCAATTTCTGGAGGCACCAGTACTATTTTACGATCTGGTTTGGCTTATGAAGTGCAACCACGCTTTAGCCCAAATGGAAAATATATTTCGTTTACTAGCGATGCTGAAGGAGGTAATAATATTTGGGTTATGACGGTTGATGGAAAAAATGCAAAATCCATCACCAAAGAAAAATACAGATTGTTAAATAATGCAGTTTGGACACCAGATGGAAAATCTTTAGTTGCCCGAAAACACTACACGTCTCAACGTTCTGTAGGTGCAGGAGAAATGTGGCAATATCCGCTTTCTGGTGCTGCAGGTTTGCAATTGACGAAACGTAAAAACGATCAACAAGATGTAAATGACCCATCCATTTCACCTGATGGCAAATATTTATATTATGCTGAAGATATGTATCCTGGAGGATTTTTTCAGTATAATAAAGATCCAAACAAACAGATTTATGTAATTAAACGTTACAATTTTGAAACTGGAGCAATTGAGCAAATTACTGGTGGACCTGGAGGTGCTGCAAGACCTGTAATTTCTAAAGATGGTAAATTATTGGCCTTTGTAAAACGTGTAAGAACAAAATCGGTTTTATACATTCACGAATTAGAAACCGGAAAAGAATGGCCAATCTATGAGAATTTGAGTAAAGATCAAATTGAAGCTTGGGCTGTTTTTGGAGTGTATCCTCATTTTGCTTGGATGCCAAATAATAAAGACATTATTGTTTGGGCACAGGGAAAAATTAATAGGATAAATGTAGCCACAAAACAGATTCAGAATATTCCTTTTCAGGTGAATCAAGAAATAAAATTAGTGAAAACACATCGTGTAAAACGTAAAGTTTTTGAAGAAAAATTCACTTCAAAAATGATTAAAGATGTGCAAACTTCACCTAATGATTCTACAATTGTTTTTACTTCTTTAGGACATATTTACAAGAAAAAGTTACCTGAGGGAATTCCGCAAAGAATTACCACTTTAGCCGATTTTGAGGCTGAACCTCATTTTTCTTCAGATGGAAAATCTGTACTTTTTGTAACTTGGAATGATGAAAATTTAGGTGCGATTTACAAGGTAAATTTAGACGGAACCAATTTGATGAAAATCACCAAAGAAAAAGGAATTTACAGAACGCCTGCTTTTAATGGTGATGATTCAAAAATCGTGTATCGAAAAGAAGCTGGAAATGGAGATCAAGGTTTTGATTATACCAAAAAAACAGGGATTTATCTTGCAAATACTGATGGAACTGATGCAAAAAGAGTTTCCAAAAGCGGAGAATTCCCATTTTTTTCTGCAGATGACCAACGTATTTTCTTTCAAACTGGAGGATCATTTTTTGGAGGCTTAACCAAAAAATTAAAAAGTGTTGATTTGAATGGAAAAGAAGAACGAAGTCATTTTTCATCGAAATTAGCCAACAGATTAGTACCTAGTACAGACAATAAATTCATCGCTTTTATTCATTTGCATAAATTATATGTAGCTCCTTTTGTGATGAATGGTAGTGAAATCAACTTAGATAACAATACCCTATCTTTTAAGGTAGAACCTTTATCTGATGATGCAGGAATCAACTTGCATTGGTCTGCAAATAATAAAAAAGTAAATTGGACTTTGGGTGACACCTATTTTTCAAAATCAATTGTAAACAACACTACAGATCCGTTTGCAAAAACCAATTTAACAGCTGATGAAGTTGCAGGAATTAAAATCAATTTAACAACAAAATCAGATATTCCTGATGGTAGAATTGCGCTTAAAAACGTGAGAATTATTACGATGAAAGGCAATCAAGTTATTGAAGATGGCACCATTATCATCAACAAAAATAAAATTGAAAAGATTGGTAAAACTTCAGATATTACAATTCCTTCTGATGCTAAAGTGTATAAATTATTGGGCAAAACAGTTATGCCTGGTTTGGTTGATGTACACGCGCACGTTGGTGCTTTTAGAAACGGATTAAGTACGCAAAAACATTGGCAGTTTTATGCAAATTTGGCTTTTGGAGTTACAACGTCTCACGATCCTTCTGTTCATACAGCAGCAGCATTTACCTTAGAAGAATTGCAAAGAAGTGGGCAATTAGTTGGCCCTAGAATGTTTTCTACAGGGTTTATTTTATATGGTGCAGAAGGCGATTTTAAAGCGGTTGTAAACAACTTAGAAGATGCACGTTTTGCGATTGCAAGAACCAAAGCTTTTGGTGCAAAATCGATAAAAAGTTATAACCAACCTAGAAGAGAACAACGTCAGCAAATTATGCAAGCAGCCAGAGAATTGGGTTTAAATGTGGTGCCAGAAGGTGGTTCTAATTTCTATTCAAATATGTCTATGATTTTTGATGGACATACTGGAATTGAACACAACATTCCAGTAAATCCTGTGTACAAAGATGTTTTATCGCTTTGGAAAAATAGCGAAACTGGTTACACACCAACTCTAATTGTAAATTATGGAGGAATGAATGGAGAAATGGAATGGTATCAGAAAATGAATGTTTGGGAAAACAAAACCTTACTAAAATACACACCAAGATATGTGGTAGATACACGTTCTAGACATCGTCTTAAAATTCCTGAAGAGGAATATAAAAACGGACATATTTTAACTTCTGAAACCGTAACTGCTTTGGCTAATGAAGGCGTAAAAGTAAATTTAGGTGCTCACGGACAATTGCAAGGTTTGGGCGCACATTGGGAACTATGGATGTTGCAACAAGGTGGTTTAAGCAATCACGAAGCTTTAAAAGCAGCTACTATTAATGGTGCTGATTATATTGGTGTGGCTGATGAAATTGGTTCTTTAGAAAAAGGAAAATTAGCAGATTTAATTATCCTTGATAAAAATCCGTTAGAAGATATTAAAAACTCAAATTCAGTAATTTACACCATGATTAATGGTCGTTTGTATGATATTGATACGATGAATGAAGTTGGAAATTACGACACCAAAAGAAGTAAATTTTATTTTGAAATGGATGGCTATAATCAAGGAGTGCCTGTGAATCTAAAAACGAATAGTTTTTTAACACCAAGATGTAGTTGTCACGAGTAATTTATATTATGCATTAGGATAAATCACATCATCCAAAGCAATATCAAATTGATCAATATCATCAATTTTAGCAATCGGTTTAAAGAAATTTAGACCGATTTTTTTACAATCTTTTCGGCAATTCAATAAAAAACGATCGTAAAAACCTTTGCCATAACCAACTCTGTAGTTTTGTGCATCAGAAATTAAAAGTGGTACAAATACCAAATCGATTTCTTTTTCTGGTACTTGCTTTGCATTGATAGGTTCTGGAATTCCGTATTTATTGACCTCTGTTTTTGTGTCTTTTTCTAAAAAATAATGTGTTAGTGTATTGTTCTTAAAATCGCTTTTAGAAACTACAATTGCTATATTTTTATTGCTGAAATAATTGATAATTGGAGTTGTATTTATCTCTTTAAATTTTTCTAAAGTCAGAAAAATATGGATATTTTTTACCTCAGCAATATCTAAATCATAAATTTGATTGTAGATGTTTTCTTGCAATTTTTCGATTTCAAAAAAAGACAAATCTTGTCGTTTTTGTTTGTATATTTTTCTGAGCTCGTGTTTTTTCATCTTATAAATTCTCCAATTCTTTCTGTACTTTTTTAGTCAATCCTTTTACAACAACATCATAAGAATGATTAATGAGTTCTCGAACCAAATCATCAGAAACATCCGCAGAATTTAAAACAACCGTATTCCAATGTTTTTTATTCATATGAAAACCTGGGTTTATTCCTTCAAATTCTGCTCTTAATTCTAAAGCTTTTTCAGGATCGCATTTAAGGTTGATGCTTTCTACTCCTTTTTCCCATTTGTCTAAACCAGAAAGCGCAAACATTTTGTTCATCACCTTAAACACTAAGGTAACCTCATCAAAAGGAAAATGTTCTGTTACTCCTTTTTTGGTAATACAAAAATCTCTTAGCTGTTCTATATTCATTTTAATTTGTAATTTTAGATAATATTGTAAAGAAAGCATAATTCTATCAAATTTAATGACAAAGAAAAAGTTAAGCAAACGTAAAAGGCAAGAAATTGAACAAAAAAAAGAGCATAAAATTACAACTTGGTTTTCATTTATATTTGGAACTGCATTGTTAGCAGGTGGTTTAAGAAGATTTTTTTCAGGCAATATTAGTGTAATGTTACATTCTAAAGCCAATTATCCAATTTTAAGTAATGGTTTTTACCCAATGTGTATTGGTATTATATTTTTAATTATTGGTATATATCGACTTTTCTTTATGAAGAAACCGAAATCTTAAAAAAGTTCTTAGTTGTTTAATATTCATTTTTAAAAAGTATCTTTATAAACCAAACTACAATTAATTTTACTATGGAAAATGAATTTCTAAAACAGACTTCATTAATTAGTTATTCTAAAACCGAATTTGAAAGATCGTGTTATACGTCTATTTCTGATGTGGTTTTAACCAACACAACACCTTCTACAGAGTGGCTAAATACGTATGGAATAAATTTTAGAGAAATTTTTAGAAAGATTATTTTCAATAATAAACTAGACGATTTTCTGATTAAATTATTTATGGATGAAGAGCATTCTAACAAAGTAATTTTACTAAATGATTTGGTTTTTATTAGTACACGAATACTAAAAACAGAAAGTAACGATTTAGATTCTGAGCAGATGTTTTTTATTATTTCTTCGGGATTTTTATGGAGTATTCAAGAGCAAGATGGCGATTATTTTAATTGGATTCGTGAACGTTTAGAAAATAATAAAGGAATTGTAAGAAGAAAAAAAGCCGATTATTTACTGTTTCTCATCTTAGAATCTATTGTTGATAATTATGAAGAGGCCTACTCTAAAAATGCCGCATTAAATGCCGATAAATTAGACGCTACCCACATAAAACCAACTCCGGAGTTTACTGCTGCAGTTGAAACAAGAAAACGAGAATTATTTAATTTTAAAAAAGCAACGTTAAGTTTAAAAGACACCATTATTAAATTACAAAAAATAGAAATTAAAGATTTTGACACCAAATATTTTAGTGAATTAAAAGAGCAAACCAACAATTTAATTTCTAATATAGATTTTGAGTTACAAGAACTCGAAAGTAAAATCAATTTAATATTTAGTATTCAAGGACATCGTTTGAATGAAGTGATGAAAACCTTAACAATTCTGTCTGTAATATTTATTCCTTTAACTTTTTTAGCTGGCATTTATGGAATGAATTTTAACAACATCCCAGAACTTAATTGGAAATATGGTTATTTTATTTTATTAGGAATTATGGTACTGATAACTATTGGTGCTGTTTGGTATTTTAAACGAAAGAAGTGGTTTTAAAACATCGTTTTGGGTAAGTAATATTTTTTTATAACACGATAACCAAACATCAACAACCCAAGAACACCAAATAATAGTAGAAAATATTTTAAAATAACCAGCAGAATGTAAATACCTATAGCTCTATAAGAACTACTTTCTAAAATCATTTGTAGCCCTGTATTTATTTTTTCGGAATTATGAATAAAACAATACGCCACTAACGATAAGATAGAGAAGGCTACCAATCTGCCAAATTTTCTCAATAGCTTCATTTTTCAAAATTGATTTAGCACATCCCTAAAAACTGCTCTAATTTATAATTTTATACAAAACAGGTTTACTTGGTGTGGCATCATTCTCAAAAGGTGCAATCATTAAGTTTAACAAATACTCGCCATCTTCTACTTCATTAGGCACGTAAATAAACTCTGTTATTGTAGCATCCATTCTAATTTTACCTTCAGTATTCCAAAAGGCATTATGAGATAAAAGCCTACCTCCATCTTTTTCTTTATCTACAGAAGGCAAATCAATTAACAAATGTTTGATTCCTTTTTCTCTTAAATAAATCGCTGCTTTTTCAGATAAATAGGTAGGGTTTGTGTTAGAATAATTCATGCTTTTTTTATCCTCTAAATTAGGTAAAGTACGTATTACAATAGCATCACGTTTTTTATTTCTTAAAGCAGTTTTTAATTGTTTTACACCAATCAAAAAATCGCCATTATGAAACAAAGGTGCAATAGTAACTACCTCTGCTAAAAAAATAAAGTACTTTAAATTTTTATTTACAGAATGTACTTCTTTAGTAATATGCCCTACACATTCTGTATGTGTAATATGAGAGTGTGGATTAAAATGAATGTTGTTAAAATTTACCACAGCTCCGTTTGCTACGCTTATTTCATAGCCTTCGTGTGTTTCTGCAGAAATTTTTGGATCATCTATATACCATGCATTAATATTTTCTTTTGATGTATCAATAGGAATTGAAATATCTATAGGATTAGAGATATCTACCTCTATTTTTCTTGAATTATATTCTACTGTTGCTTTCATTTATGCTGAACTTGTTTCAGTATCTTTTCGTTGTTTTATTAAATATTGTTTATGCTAAATTCAGCATAAACAAATCTGATGCAATTCCATCAGACAAAAATTTACCTTTTTTTGTAGTTTTTAAAATTTGGTTATCAATATACAATAAATCCTCTTGAATATATTTTTTTGATTGATTTTCTAAATACTCGCCATATTTTGTTCCGAAATCAGTTGTAATTTTCTCTAAAGATACGCCCCAAATAGTACGTAAACCTGTCATAATATACTCATTATACCTGTCTGTTTTCGATAAGGTTTCTCTTTCTATGGGCAGTTGATTTTGCTGAATTGCTTTTATATATTTTGCGTTATTTCTAACATTCCAACTTCGTTGATTTCCACTAAAAGAATGGGCAGAAGGACCAATACCTAAATACGGTTTGCCCAACCAATATGCAGAATTATTTTTGCTAAAAAAACCTTCTTTACCAAAATTAGACGTTTCATAATGTACAAAATTGGCTTTTTCTAATTCATCAATTAAAATATGAAATTGCTCTTGGGCTTTTTCGTCGTCAACATTTTTAATAATTCCTTTTTGTATAAAATTTGCCAACGCAGTTTTTGGCTCAACTGTTAAAGCATAACTCGAAATATGAGGAATTCCGAAACTTAAAGCAGTTGCAATATTTGTCATCCATTGCTCATTAGTACAATCTGGAATTCCGTAAATTAAATCCACAGAAATATTTTTAAAATATTGCGTTGCTAACGTTAAACACTTTTTAGCTTCTGATGCATTGTGTGCCCTATTCATCAACTTTAAATCGTGTTCAAAAAACGATTGCACACCAATACTCAATCTGTTTATTGGTGATTTTGAAAGCTCAATTATTTTTTCTTCGGATAAATCATCTGGATTTGCTTCTAACGTAATTTCTGGATGTTCTACAACAGTATGATTTTGATAAACAGCATTTACCAACTTTTCTATTTCTTTAGTGGATAACAAACTCGGAGTTCCACCACCAAAATAAATGGTTTCTATTTTTGATTGATTCAGCTCTTCTTTTCTAATTTCAATCTCTTTAATTAAACAAACAATTAACTCTTCTTTCTTTTTGAGTGATGTAGAAAAATGGAAATCGCAATAATAACAAGCTTGTTTACAAAAGGGGATGTGTATGTATAGAGCCCCTCCTAACCTCCCCAAAGGGGAGGAATTCTCACTCTTGAAAACAATATTTTCTTTCACTATTGTTTCCTTTTTTTCAAATTTACTACTAGAACATTTTTTGAGCCCCCTTTGGGGGTTTGGGGGCTATTTTGTTTCACAAAACTCGCCCAACCAGTATAATGCTTTCCACCAACTACTTTTCCTGAATTATAATAATGACAAACTGCTGCTGCTAAGCCATCTGTAGCATCCAAATTTTTAGGTAAAGTTTTTAAATTTAAAAGCGATTTTAACATCAAAGCCACTTGTTCTTTACTTGCACTTCCATTACCTGTAATTGCCATTTTAATTTTCTTAGGCAAATATTCTGTAATCGGTATTTCTCTAGATAATCCTGCAGCCATTGCCACGCCTTGTGCTCTTCCTAATTTTAACATCGATTGTACATTTTTACCAAAAAAAGGAGCTTCGATTGCAATTTCATCTGGATGATACGTATCAATCAATTCAATGGTTCGTTCAAAAATAAGTTTTAGCTTTAAATAATGATCGTCATATTTTTTAAGCATTAATTCATTCATTTGAATGAACTCCATTTTTTTACCCACTACTTTTATGAGACCAAAACCCATAATAGTTGTTCCTGGATCGATACCTAAAATAATTTTTTCTATTGCCAAGAAACTAAAATAAAGATTTTAAAAGCGATTCTGCATTATACCAAATAAACAATACCAATGCTAACAACAGTACTAAAAACAATCCTTTAGCTGGTTTCGATTTCTTCTGTTTTCCAAATTTTCTCTTAAACTCCATATTTTGAATCCTAATTTCTATGATCTTAACTGATAAAAAATGTACTATTTTTAGTGGAACTGACTCGTTTTAGTTTACATAGTCTATAAAACGCTATCGCTAATCAGTTATTGGTAAAAATACACAACTTTACCAAGTTCTAGCACCAAAAAATACGAATGATTACTCTTTTTTTATGGCTCTTAACATTTCTCTTTTTCCAGGTGGCCCAGGCAATCGTTCTACAACAAAACCCACAGCCTGCATGGCTCTTCTAACACTTCCTTTTGCTGAGTACGTAACCAAAACACCTTCGCCTTTTAAGGCTTCATACATTTTTAAAAAAATTGCTTCCGTCCATAATTCTGGTTGATTGGTTGCCCCAAAAGCATCAAAATAAATTAAATCGAACGTATTTGTATCTTCTATATCTTCAAAAAATTGCTTTCTTTTTAACAGAGAAAAAGTATCTGAAATTTGATGTTTTTCATCCCAAGAAACTTGGTGCATAGCATCAAAAATAGATTGAAAATTAGTTGCATGTAACTCAGCTACATAATTCAGTTTTTGAATTTCTTCTGCATTTACAGGATAGGCTTCTACACCAATATAGTTTAAAATATGCTTATTTTTTTGCGCTTCTAAAAAAGTAATAAAAGCATTTAACCCTGTACCAAAACCTATTTCTAAAATTGATAAATTTGGTTGAGCTATAGTTGTAATTTCTTGCTGAACTTTATCTAATCCTGCTCTAATAAAAACATGATAAGCTTCTTGAATTGCACCATGTTTAGAATGATATTGTTCATTCCAATCTGGTAAGTGTATGGTAGTAGAACCATCAGAAGTAATCAAGATTTCTCTTTTCAAATTATTGAATTAACAGTTTTTTAATTTTCGGAATTGGCCCAATACAAGTGGTTTTATGGCAGGCAATGCAAGAGTTTATGGTGTTATTATGTGCTTTTGATAAAGCGTCTTTTTCAACTGTAAAAAGTTGCTGATAAGTATCTAAATAATACTCAGAAAGCGCATTAAAAGAGGCGTTTCTATCACTAGCATCTGTTAATTTAGCAACGTGTATTTTTTTAAATTGTTCAGTAAAATTAGTGAGTTTTTCAGTAGGTGCACCCTCTAAAATTAATCTCTTATTTTCTAAGTTTACAGCATACATTTGAAGCATTAAAGCAGCCATTTCTGACTGCTTATAAAGTTCATTAGTTGTTTGTTCTACCTCTTTAGGTTCTTTTTTTGTATTACAACTAAAAAGGGTGATGAATGCTAAAATAAAAAATACCTGTTTCATTATTTTTTCATCAAAACACCATTGGCTTCAAAAGCAAATTCCTTTTTTGGTGCTGTAATTTTTGCAATTTCTTCTGCGCTTTTACCTGCATCTTCTGCATAATGTTTCAATTCTTCTACAGGCGTTATTTGTACAAAGGCTTTACCTTCTACAATTACTTCTCTATCTTTAGAATTTAAAGGCATAAAAAAGCCATAATCTTTAAAACGAACCATGGTTTCTTCTTCACCAACAGGTAATTTCATCCAACATCCTTTTTTAGAACACACTTCATTAATCTTAGAGGCAAATTTTACATTTAGGGTATCCCCCACTTGCATAGTGTTGAATTTCTCTAGCATTTCATCAGAAGACATTGTTTTATCTGCAGTTATTATATCACCAAAAGAATCGTAATTCGAAGCAATTTTATTTACATCTTTGTCCGTAGTTTTATCTACTTTCTCTTTTTTACAGGCTGCAAATATTAAAAGTGCAACAGCACAAAATTTTACTATATTTTTCATATTCATAATTTTAAACGAAATCTTTACAAATGTAACAAAATTAACAAGAAAACAGCGATTTTGGTTACATATTGAATAAATAAATTATGTACATTTGTAGCTATAAACTCATTAAAAATGACAACAAGCATAGCTATTGAACGTGTTAAAGACTCGAAGATAACTTCAGTTGATTTTAACAATTTACCTTTTGGTAGTGTATATTCAGATCACATGTTAACTTGCGATTTTGTAAATGGCAAGTGGCAAGAACCAAAAATTGAACCTTTTGCACCTATTTCTTTAGATCCTTCTGCTAAGATTTTTCACTATGGTCAATCTATTTTTGAGGGAATGAAAGCCTATAAAGATGCTGATCAAAACATCATGCTTTTTAGACCTTTAGACAATTGTAAACGTTTAAATAAATCTGCTGCTCGTTTGGTAATTCCAGAAATTCCTGAAGATATTTTTATGGATGGATTGAAAACCTTATTGCAAGTTGATAGTGATTGGATTCCTACAAATGATGGAAGTTCTTTATACATAAGACCTTTTATGTTTGCTTCTGGAAATGGTTTTCATGCATCTCCTGCAGATGCTTATAAATTTGTAATTTGTACTGCGCCTTCTGGTGCTTATTTTGCTGGAAAGGTAAAAGTTTTGATTGAAGAAAAATACGCACGTGCTGCAAATGGTGGTGTTGGTTTTGCAAAAGCAGGTGGTAATTATGCTGCTCAATTTTACCCAACACAATTGGCTATTGATAAGGGATACAATCAAGTAATTTGGACAGATGACAATTCGCACCAATTTATTGAAGAAGCTGGTGCTATGAATATTTTTATCAGAATTAATGATACGTTAATTACAAGCCCAACAAGTGACCGTATTTTAGACGGAATTACACGTAAAAGTATTTTACAAATTGCAGAAGACCATGGCATAGAAACTGAAGTAAGAAAAATTTCTGTTGGTGAAGTTGTAGAAGCTGCTAAAAATGGTAGTTTAAAAGAAATGTTTGGAGCAGGAACTGCTGCTGTAATATCACCAATTTCTGGTTTTGGCTATCAAGATAATGATTTTGATTTGCCTGTTTTAGATCATCCTTATGCATCGCAATTAAAAAAACTAATCACTGATATTCAAACAAACAAATCCGAAGATCCTTATGGATGGCGTGTTTTTGTTTAATTTGTAAAAAACCTCAATTTTTAAAAAGCATCAATTTTTTTTGATGCTTTTTTGTTGTTTTAAATTTAGTACCTTTAAAAAGTAAAACGTTACATAATGTAAATATTGACAAACGATGATAGTGCAATTGGCTAGAAACAAGAAACAGTTGCGCATTTTGCAAAATACGTTTTGATTTTAACCAAAATAGGTAAGCCAAAAAACCTCGGACACGAAAAAATAGAGATGAAATAGCAAAAACCGATCAAAAACTTTAGCAATAATCGAATAACCCTATATGATGAAATATCTTTTTTCTCTTTTTGTTTTTCTCTTTTTTATTTCTTGTGATAAAATCAATACAACAGAAGAAAATCCTGCAAAAAAGTCGTCACAATACATCACTATTTTAGGAACTGCTCAAGATGGAGGTTACCCACACATTGGATGCCAAAAACAATGTTGTACCAATGTTTACAATGGTATTTCAAAAAGAAAAAGCGTAGTTGCTTTAGGCTTAATTGATTTACAAAAGCAACAAAAGTGGTTATTTGAAGCTACACCAGATCTGCATACGCAATTGGCTACAATTGAGAACAACCATTTAAAAACAAATTCAATTATCAATGGCGTTTTTTTAACACACGCGCATATTGGGCATTATACAGGTTTAATGTATTTTGGAAGAGAAGCTTATGGAAAAAAGAACATTCCTGTTTTTGCCATGCCAAAAATGAAGCAATTTTTGGTAAATAATGGACCTTGGAGTCAATTGATTTCTTTGGAAAACATTAAGCTAAAAAGCTTGCAAAAAGATTCTACAATAATTTTAAATAACACCTTAAAAGTAACTCCTTTTTTGGTGCCACACAGAGATGAATTTTCAGAAACTGTGGGCTATAAAATTGAAGGATCAAAAAAATCTGCACTATTTATTCCTGATATTGACAAATGGGGAAAATGGAAAAAGGACATTATTAAAGAAGTTAAAAAAGTAGATTATGCTTTCTTAGATGCCACGTTTTTAAATCAGGATGAAGTAAAAAGAGCGATGACAGAAGTTCCTCATCCATTTATACAAGAAACCATTGCTTTATTTAAAAATGAATCTTTAGCCACAAAAAATAAAGTTGTTTTTATTCATTTTAACCATACAAATCCTGCACTTCAAGAAAATAGTAGGGAACGTAAGGAAATTGAACAATTAGGATTTCGTTTTGCTAGTGAAGGTAAAAATTATGAACTTTAATGATATCAAATATGTTAAGAAAAATAGGAGTTATCGGTTTGCAGCTAGAAAGTCGTACGGCTCTTTAACCACCAGTTTTATTTTAAAGTTACGAATGATTTTTTAACCGAGGTTGAATTTTCGAAGCGTAAGTTCCGTATGCTTTTTAGGTGCTGTTATGCGCATCTTTTCATTTTATTCAGGACTAATATCCAAGAATGTTTGTAAGAAGTGTGCAAAATTCGTGTCACTCTGTTTGATTGAAAATTCTCATCTTTAAAGGGTAAGTCCAATAAATCATATTGCCCTATGACATCAGCAGCACCAAACAAATTTGTACAAAGAAAAATTGACGAAATTATAAGTCGCTATTTGTCAAGAGGCACAAGAGGTGCGGGTCGGGTTTTGGATAAAACAAAAGATCTGTTGTACGTAGTGGACGAAAGATCAGATCAAATACAAGTGATTAGTCAAATACTGGAGGCAAATCAGAAAGCATATTCGGAACACCTAAAAGTTTGCACTAATCCTGAAGGTTGTCAGACTAACGCATCACATGAAGAAGTCGAATATATACTAAGCAAAGAGCTGCGAGGACTTGGGATAAATACAAATTCAGACACTTTCACATCTGAAGAGAAATACTCTTTTGAACAGAAAATAGATCAAATAATTGCAGATTTAAAAGATGTAAAGGACGGGCAAGAGTTGATTTTCAATGAACTAGAAGAGTTAAAAAAGTGGTTTATTCTAGGTAAGAAAAATTGGAAGCAACTTCTACTAGGAAAGACTTCCGAAATGGTAGCAGCCGGTGTAATTTCCTCGTCAATATCTGACCCATTAATTGAAATGACAAAAGAACTTCCGAACTTAATCGGTGGAGGATAGCGTTTGCCTTATTGCGCATAACTTGATGATAGTTACCACATTGTCGTTAGTTGGTCAAAATAAAAAAAGCACACAACAACAAATTGAAACCACAATACAGAATTATTATGATGGTTATATTGATAGAGATATTGATAAATTAAACAACGCTTTTGATACCGAAAATGGAACAATGAAAGTGCCAATATTAAAAGATGATAAAGTTATTGGCTATAAAAATAGATACTTTAAAGAGGTTGTCCCTAAATGGGGAAATCGAAAAAAATTACCCAAAGAAACCTTAAAAAACTGTGCCTTAACCATATTAAATGTTGATATTGTTGATGATATTATTGCGAGTGCAAAAATTAGCATGAAAGTAGATCAAATTACTTATATCGATATTTTATCCTTAGAAAAATAAATGGCTCTTGGAAAATCACCAATAAAATTTATGCAGTGAGAAAGTAAGTTTTTAAAAGTTTTATGATGGATAAAGAAAATACAAACACTGCTTTACAAGGCATAACGCAACTTGTGGTAGACAGCACCATTGGTGTTACAGATGTAGTAGAAACTATGCATAAAAGGGTAGTTCATCCACCTTTTTTACCATCAACACCAATTCAACATTTAATTACCAATATTGCTGCAATTACTTATCAAAATATCAGATGGAGTTCCTTATTTATTGGTAAAAGTTTACAAATAGTGCTTCAGAAACTTGCACCTTTTATTGGAAACATGAAATCAACCAAAAAGCAACAAGTTTTAAAGTCGGTTTTAAATGGGATTGTGGGAGATTATTTAGTTGAAAAACAGAATCCTTTGGCCATAGAAATGGAATTCAAATACGACTCAAAACCAATTATTTTGAATAGCGAAAGTATTCGAGAATTGATTCCAAATGCAAATGGAAAACTACTTGTATTAATACATGGCTCTTGCATGAATGATGGTTTATGGACCAGAGAAGAGCACAATCATGGAGTTGAATTGGCAAAGGAATTCAACAAAACACTAGTGTATCTGAATTATAATAGTGGTTTACATATTTCTAAAAACGGACAACAATTTAGTAATTTACTAGATCAATTATGTGCCAATTGGCCAGTAGTTGTGCAAGAAATTACTTTTTTAGCTCATAGTATGGGTGGTTTGGTAGCCAGAAGTGCAGCATATTATGGAAAACAAAAAAACTGGACAAACTATCTGAAAAAAATGATTTTTTTGGGAACACCTCATCATGGAGCACCTTTAGAAAAAGTAGGCAATTATTTAGATGCGGTTTTAGAAAACATACCCTACACAAAACCTTTTGCACCTTTAGCAAAAATAAGAAGTGCAGGTGTAACTGATTTACGATTTGGCAATTTGATTAACGAAGATTGGCAAACAAAAAACAGATTTGAATTAGAAAAAGACCAAAGACAAAACATTCCATTACCAGAAAGTGTAGATTGTTTTTCGATAGCTGCCATTTTAAGTGATACTCAAAAATCAACATCTAAAAACATTATTGGGGATGGTTTGGTAAGTTTACCTAGTGCTTTGGGCAAGCATAAAATTACAAACAAAAACCTAAACTTTAAAGTAGAAAACACCTGGATTGCTTATGAAAACAGCCATTTGGATTTATTAAACAATCCTGAAGTGTACCAGCAAATAAAATCTTGGATACAAGATTAAATATCAAAGTTTTAAAAAATAGTTTGGTTTGTTTCTAAACTTAAAAATTATAAATTTGTTAAATTCTGATTTAAATCATTCAAGAAATATTCCATTAATTTTTCCCAGGTAATAAAATCATAGTTTCAATGAAAAAACATCTCACATTAATAATTATATCATCAATTATTCTATTTCACAACTCAACTTACACTCAAGAGACGCATCATATTGAATTTGAGCTTGAAAATTATTCTGATAAAGAAATGATTTTAACTTATTATTTTGGTAATAAAAGATATATTTCTGATACATTGAAAGCTATTCAACCTGGTAAATTTGAATCAAAAGGTAAAAGCGAACTTTCACCAGGCATGTACACCGCATATTTTCCTAGAATTGATGCTTCTTTTGATTTTTTAATTAATAAAGGCGAGCAACATTTTAAATTGACGACTAACTTGAACAGCCTCATTACTTCAATGCAAGTCCAAAATTCACCAGAGAACAGACAGTTTTTTGAATACCTAAATTTTTTATCAGAAAAACGTGCCAACCTTTCAAAAATGACTAAAGAAGTTAAGGAACTCAAAAAACTGGAAACTAATAAAATAAAAATCAACAAATTAGAAAATGAAATTCAAAAAATAAACGATAAAGTTGTAGCCTATCAAAAAGATATTATTACAAAAAATCCCAAGAGCTTTACAGCAAGGATTATCAAAATAAATTCACCTATCAATATTCCTGAAAAAATTAGAAATAATAATAACAAGGCATATTATTATTATAAAGAACATTTTTTTGACAATGTATATTTTAATGATGAACGTTTCTTGAGATCTCCTATGCTTCATCAAAAAATTGAGCAATATATCAGTTCGAAGGTAAGTGTTCAACATCCCGATTCAATAACTGTTGCAGTAGATCGAATTTTAAATTTATCAAAAGGAAATGATAAAATTTACCATTTTGTTTTATCTAAATTATTAAATAAATATGCCAAGTCAAAAATAGTTTGCATGGATGCAGTTTACGTCCATTTGGTAGATAATTATTACGCTCAAGGAAAAGCCAGTTGGATTGAAAAAGAACAACTGAACAAAATACAATTAAATGCAAATGAACTGCGCCCAATTTTATGTAATAGCATCGCACCAGAAATTAATATACAAACTGTAACCAACCGAAATAAAACAAAAAGCTTACTAAAAACGACATCTAAATATATCGTTTTATTTATGTGGAATCCTGATGCAGATTTTATTCCAAAAGTAATGCAACAAATGATAAAGTTTTATGATGAATTCAAAAGTAAAGGTGTAGAATTATTTTCAATTTGCACCAAATCTAAAAACTTAAATAAAGCAGAATTATTAGAATTCATAGATAACAATGGCATAGACCGTTGGGAAAATCTTGTTGATTGGGATAATCGTTCCAATTATAAGCAAGATTACAGGCTTTTAACCAATCTTTCAATTTTTATCCTTGATGAAAATAAAAAGATTATTTCTAAAAGAATTGGTGTTGACCAAATTACTAATTTGATGAATAACATCTTAAAAAAAGAAAATAGCGTTTCCGAATAAAAACAATATAACAACCACCTAAAAAATCTACTATTAAGTATTTTTGTTATATTGATTGTTTGTAAATCTGACTATATTTGACTTTCTACTAAAAAAACGAAATCTCATGCTTTGAAATTCATAATGCATCATATTAATGAATAAGTTAAGCTTCAAAAACTCAAACTAGCGTTCTAAAATCTCTTTAATATTTGGTTTAAAATAGTTAGGGCCTTTTAATACCTTACCATCTTCTCTATAAATCGGTTTTCCATCTTCGCCCAACTTACTCATGTTAGAACGTTGAATTTCTTGAAATACTTCTTCTATTTTATCTTGCATACCATGCTCTATAATAGTGCCACACAAAATATATAACATATCTCCTAAAGCATCTGCAACCTCTACCAAATCGTTATTTTTAGCAGCCTCTAAATACTCTTCGTTTTCTTCTTTCATCAATTCAAAACGCAATTTTTTTCTATCCTCAGAAATAGCTATGGTTGGTGTATTTTGTATATTTAATTGAAATGCGGTATGAAAAGCATGTACTGCTGCTATTTTATCTTTCATTTTTATGATTTTGAAATCGTAAAATTCTACGATTTATTCGTAATTTTGTTGTGTTAAATATATAGAAACTTAATTAGTATTTAAAGCTTCTAAAAAGGAAACCACCAAAAATATATAAAAAATGATTCAAATGATTTTTAATGCATATTTTACTACAGGCAGAATTGTTTTTATCATCTTTTTTGTATTGGCTTTTGGGTCTTTAATTGTTTGGAGTTACAGAAAAGATATTCAAAGCCATAACCGACATTACAAAAATGCTGGCAAAAAAGTATTGTTGTATGGTAGTATAATTATTGCGGTTTTTGTTGCCATTAGAATTATTTTTGGCAACTAACACTACATCTTTTCTACTTCGCTTAATTTATCATGATCTAAAACTGTAAAGCCCTCAACATCAAAATTTGATGCTGATGCATATTTTACATCTGTAATTAAATCTTCAAAATCATACGAATTGATTTGATACACTTTTTGTGAGAATGATTCTTCGTGATAATTGATTAAAATATACAAATGGGCTTCTAAATTTTTGATTTCGTTTTTAGAATATTTGTACAAAGGGCTATTTTCATCAATTTGGTGCACAATTGTCCAAATGGTTGGCAAGTACATTATTTTGCTACGCTCTAGTTTTAATTGATAAAAATTTCGTTTAAATTCCTTATTTTTTTGCTCTTCAGTTACAGATAGTGTAACCGTAATTTCAGGTTCAATCATTACTGTTTTTCGACTGTTTATTAAGCGAAACATAAGGGCTTGTCCATCTTTAAAATCTCTTAAAATTAAATTTTCACTAAATCGTATATTTGCTTTTGGTTTAGAAAAACGACCATACAACATCCCTGTAATAAAAGAAAAACTCAACAAACCAATCATGGCTTCAAAAGCGGCAATAAAATTTGCTGTAATGCCTTTTGGTGTAATTCCACCATAACCTACTGTGGTTAAGGTTTGAGCGCTGAAGAAAAATCCGTTTAAAAAATCTTGAAGAAAAGTGCCTTGAGGTTTTGTAATTTCTTCAATTCCAATAGCCACATAAAGTAAACCAAAAATGATATTTAACAACGTATACGCCAAAATGATGAACACAAAAAACTGCCACCAAGATATGTCTATAAAATAAGTGTACAAATCGTTTACATTTCGTTTTCTATTAATGTGGTTTACA
Organism: Polaribacter sp. R77954; assembly: GCF_044595335.1. Taxonomy (GTDB): domain Bacteria; phylum Bacteroidota; class Bacteroidia; order Flavobacteriales; family Flavobacteriaceae; genus Polaribacter. The sequence continues at coordinate 3,043,129 of NZ_CP138992.1, read as the reverse complement.
TTACTTGATCCATCATCATTAATAACGCTTTGTGCATTTTTTTTTGAGTTATACCCAAAACCTGGATCTTTAGATTTTCTAGCCATGTTATGCTTTTCTATATATTTTTCTTGGATAATCTGAGGTTCTTACACCTTCTTTTTGCAATTCTTTTAATGCGTTTTTTGCTATCCAAATTGCTGCTTTATTGTCTATTTTTAAAATATCATTAGCAACTTTAATTGCTTCGTTTCTCAAATCTTTATTTCTTTTTCCAATATTACGCAAAGCCCAATTCACTGCTTTTTTTACATACAATCTTTGATCTGTAGATGCTTTTACAATAATTGGAAAAAATTGATGAAACAAGGCATTTTCAGCAGTTTTATCTGCCCTACAATATGCTGCCATAATTGCAAAAGCAGCCCTTTTTTTAAACTCTTCTTCTTTATCTGACCATTCTAAAATTTTAGTCAATGCAAAATCGCTTTTAGCAAAAACAGCCATACAAAAGCTATCACAGATTTCCCAATTTTCAAAGTTCTTTACCCATTTTTCCATCAAATTTTCGGTGAGGTGTTTTGGATGAAATATTTTACTGCATAATATTCTAGCCTCATAAATTCCGCTGTCAAAAAGTTCAATTGCTAACGGACTATTTTTACTAATTTTTTTGGCTATTTCTTTTAAATCTTTATGATAAATCCCCAATGAATTGTTAGAAACAATGCCGAATTTATGTGCTTTAAAAAGCACCTTTTCTTGATTTTCTAAAGCATACAATTCTTCAATAACCTCTTGGTAAGTCACTTGTTTTTTTATTTATTTTGAAGAAGGTATTGGGTACCTAAAACAATCTGTTGTATGATTGTTTACCATACCTACTGCTTGCATATAGGCGTACATGATGGTTGATCCTGTAAATTTAAATCCTCTTTTTTTTAAATCTTTTGATAGTTGATCAGAAATAGATGATGTTGCAGGTACATCTTCTCTTTTATGATATTTATGAATAATTGGTTTTCCATCAACATAACTCCAAATAAATTTTGAAAACGATCCATATTCTTTTTGAATATCTATAAACAATTGTGCATTGGTAATTGCACTTCTTATTTTTAATTTATTTCTAATAATGCCAGCATTATGCATCAATTCATTAAACTTACTTTCTGGATATTTTGCTATTTTTTGATAATCAAAATCGTCAAAAGCCTTTCTAAAATTTTCTCGTTTATTCAAAATTGTAATCCAACTCACCCCAGCTTGAAAGGTTTCTAAAACCAAAAACTCAAATAAAGTTGCATCATCGTACACAGGTACTCCCCACTCAAAATCGTGATATTCTTGATACAATTTGCTATCAGTTACCCAAAAACAACTGTGCTTCATCTTGTTGATTTTAATTGCTGTTTTCTCATACTTTTCAGTCTTTTCCAAGCTTTTTGATGTAAAACAATATACACCACAAAACAACCAATATCTAACAAAAAGTAAAACAAACTGATACCACTTGGCGGATTGTTACTTGGTAAAAATTCGAATACTCCAAAACCTATACTTGGCCATTTCCAAGCCCCAAAAGCTGTACCACCAATTTCTAAAATCACAACCAAAACGTACATTGAAAAGAAAAACAAGCGATCTTTTGGTCTTTTCCATAAAATTAGAAACACAAAAATAGTCATTACAAAACCGAATACATCATTTAAAAACAGTAGATAAGTTGTTGAAACTATTACCATAATTACTATTAAAAAAGATTCAATTTCTTGATGATATTTTTTGACTAAGCTTGCTTTACTAAATCTGAATATTCTGGCATATAAAACACCATGACCAAAAGGCACGTATAAAGGCACATTTTCTAATCTGTAAGTATACATACCTAATACTTTAGAGAAAAAATGCTCGCCAATAAAACCTAAAATTACTGCAATAATCATTAATTCTCTTACTCGTGGATTTGCACGATACAACATGGCCACAAAAGCCAAACCCATAAGAACATTGAGCATTGTTTGCGATTTAAAAATGTGTTCATTAAAATAAACACCATCAATAAAAAGTAAAAAAACTGCTGCAATAAACAAACCAGCTTCTCTAAAAAAAATAATTAGTATTTCTTTTAGGTCTTTTTTCGGAATTTTTAAAAAGGAAAACAACGGTGTTAATTTATTTTTATAGGTTTCACTGCAATCTGTCTTTCGTTAACATATTCAAAAGTGTCATCACCAAAAAAACCAGCTTCTTCTAGCATAATTCTGATGTCTTTATTCCACTCTTTAATATAAACAGTCGTATTTAATTCAATAGCATAGGCTGTATTTTTTTGTAGAGGATAATCGCCATTAAAAGGCACTCCACCTTGAGCATCCCACATACCAATAGTAGTCCCTGCACTATGCCCATATTTTCCTAAAGGATGTGTATAAATTAATGGACGTAAACCCTCTGCTTTCCCTTTCGCCAAAGATTCTAATAGTATTTCATTTCCTGTTTTACCAGACTTCATGGTACTTGTTAAAATATCTTGTACTCTGTTACCTTTTTTAAAGGCTTCTTGTAAAAATTGAGGAACCTCTTTTTCATCATCTTTTAAAACATAAGCATGTTGTTGACAATCTGTATTTAAACCAATATAAGTGATTCCGAAATCGCAATGTAATAAATCTCCTTTCTGAATGATTTTTTTGTCTTTTCCTTTTGAAAAAGATTCAATGTGCGATTTTAACGCTTCGTTATTTCTTTGCACATCTATAGTTGGATGAAACCACGTTTCTAAACCTAAATCTGTTACTTTTTGACGCATAAACCAAACCAAATCTTCAGTAGAAGTTTCGCCTGGAATTATGGTTTTTGCTGAAAATGTTTCATCAATAATATCATGAGTTGTTTTTACTAATTTCCTGAATAATGCTAATTCCTTTTCGGTTCTGGTTTCTAACCAAGCAATGCCCAATTTTTCTGCAGATACTATTTTTGAAGATAATTCTTTAGGTAAATTTTCTACCAATTCATCATAATCTGTTTTTACCAAACCGTCTGCTAAAGCAAAGTGAGTTGAAGTATTTATTCCTATTTTCTGAGGATTTCGTTCTTTAATAATTGTTGCTAAAGCTTTCCATTGGTTAGGTTCTTTTTCTTTATCCCAAGCAGATTGTATGCTTTTGCCAATATCATACCTAGCAACAGCCAAACGCTCTAAGGTGTTTTTTTCTTTATCTCTATAAAAAACAATAATGGTTCTTCTTCTGGCATTTAACCAAGTTGCAGGCAACATAGTTTTTAAAATAGGATCTTCATTATATTCTCTAGAAATCAATAGCCACAGATCAATATCTGCTTTGTCCATTAAGGCTGGTAATAAGTTGTTAAACCGATCTTCTAAAAGTGCATCTTTTGTAATGGCCCTGTCTCGCTCTTTTAAAATTGTGTCTGTTCTTTTACCTTCTTTTGGTGAGCTACAAGAAATGATGCCCATTAATAACAATAGTGTAACTATTTTGAATTTCATTTAAAAAAATTTAAGTCTTAAAATTAGTATTAATGCATGAAAAAGTAGTATATTTTTAGAACAATTTTATATAAATGTTTGTTTACTCAATAAAAAGTGGTTTTTACTCATTATCGTTTTTTAATGAAATAGCATCCAAATACATTTGAGTAACTTTAAATAAAAACAATAATTTAATCCATTTAAATAGTATGAAACTTTTAACACGAATACTTAGCTTATTCCTCTTTACTCTTTTTTTCTGGGCTTGTGGCTCATCATCTATACTTGATAAAAAAACCACAGAAAAGGAAGCGCCTGTGGTTATTGCTAATGATAGTTTAGAATATGAGATTATTATTATTGACCCTGGTTTTACCTATTTTTTAAATGCCATTGCACAACCTGAAGGATTTTACAATCAAAACTATTTGGAAGCTAGAAATAAAGCTTGGGTTATTACTTGGAATCAGAGATTTCAAAACCCAAATAAATTTAACGATGCTATTTATGAAAATAGAATAGATTACGAACCGAATATTGATTACGGATACGAAGTAAATTACAAGTTATTTAATTACTTTTTATTCGCCCAAAAAAAATATAATATGAATTTAGGTGGAGGATTTAGAAGAAATAGAATTAATTAGCTATTTTTTTATAGCGTATAAAACTATAATCGAATTTATTTTTTCCGTCAGCAATAAAATCTTCTCTTTCTACTCTTTCCCAAACTGATTCATCAATTTCTGGAAAAAAAACATCAGCTTCAAATTCGTGATGTACTAAAGTAATATCTAAAGCATCTGCAAAATTGTTTTCGATGACGTATTTATAGATCTGAGCACCACCAATAATAAAGATTTTGTCATCGTTTTGCGCCATTTCTAAAGCCTGCTCTACACTATTTGCTATTAAACAACCTTGGTGAGTATATTTTTCATTGCGAGTAATAATAATTGTAGTTCTATTAGGCAAAGCCCTGCCAATAGATTCAAAAGTATTTCTACCCATTAATATGTGGTGACCTGTAGTAACTTTCTTGAATCTTTTTAAGTCTGCTGGTAAATGCCAAATCAAATCATTATTTAATCCTAGTGCATTATTTTTTGCAATTGCGGCTATAATTGTAACCATATTGTATTGATCATTTTAAACAAAAATAACTTAAAAGTTCATCAAACTTGACGTTTTGGGTGAATTTTCAATAAAAATAAGGATTAGCGAATACGTTTTCGAGCTAAAAACCCTGAAAATCAGCGAAAAACATGTGTATTATTTTTTGCAAAACTATAATATAGTTCTGCTTTTATTTTGAAATATCAATAATTTGCGTGTAGATTTTATTAAACTGATAATTCTTTATGGTTAATGAAAGATAATGTTTAAGATTGCAATCTTCTTTATATTTTTACAATATAATTTAATCAAATAATTATGGCAATTAAAAAACAATTTTTAAAAAGTAAACCAGTATGTAAAGTAACTTTTACTGTACCTGCTGAAGAAGCTAAAAATGTTGCAGTAGTAGGAAGCTTTAACGAATGGAATGAAGAGGCTACACCACTTAAAAAATTAAAAAATGGATCTTTTAAAGGTACTGTTGATTTAGAAACTGGAAATTCTTATGAATTCAGATATTTAATTGATGGTGCATATACCAACGAAGTAGAAGCTGATAGCCTTGCTTGGAATGATTTTGCAGGTGCTGAAAACAGCGTATTAAGTTTATAACACTGGTGAGTAAAAAAAGTAAAAAAGAGCTTTCAATTAATTTTTAAAAGCTCTTTTTTCTTTTAACCACGTCTTTTTCTAATATAGCTATACACAACATGTATAGTAAATACTAGGGGTGTAAAATACAAAAAGTACTAATTGTATTTTCAAGCACAAATTACTTAAAAAATTGAATACTGATTTGTTGCAAGTATTCTTAACAATTAAGTATCTTTTACCGTAATTTGAACAAACTTAACCTCTATATTTGGTGCAATTTCATATTGCGTAACAGCGTTTTTTTTAATATCTTATTAACGATTACAATTCCTGAATCGTTAAATTACTTGATTTAAACAAAATTATATTTTTTTGTCTCCTTTTTAAATATAAAATAATATCATCACTTATGATTATCTAATATCTTTAAAAGTTAAACTGATGATTTACAACACGTAATACTTAAAATAATTTACAATTTTTACAGAAAATTATAAATTTCATTTAACTAAAACTATTTTTTTATAAAACCCAACTCAACTACCTACACACAAACTTAGTCAAAACAAAAAAGCAACTAATAATCAAATGATTAAAAGTTGCTTTAGTTGGCCTACAAGGACTCGAACCTTGAATGTCGGTACCAAAAACCGGTGTGTTACCAATTACACCATAGGCCAATGCTTCTTAGCGGATGCAAATTTAATATATTCTTTTAATTTTGCAAACATTTTTTTATAAATTTTGTATTTAACAAACTTTTATGAGGATTTCAGTAATTAGAAAAGCACCCCTAACCCTTGTTTATTCATAATTATTAGTAAATTCGCCCACATATAATTATCAACTTTTATGACACCAGCTAATTTTAATAAATGGAACATCATTTTAGGATGGGTTACATTTGCTATTGCCTTAGTTACTTACACCTTAACTATAGAACCCACTGTTAGTGCTTGGGATGTAGGAGAATACATTTCTACTGCTGTAAAACTGGAAGTTGGGCATCCTCCAGGAGCACCTCTTTTTCAAATGTTAGGTGCATTTTTTGCAATGTTTACATCTGATACTGCCGAAATTGCTAAAATGGTTAACTTTATGTCTGCCTTAGCAAGTGCTTTTACCATTTTATTTATGTTTTGGACGATAAGTAACCTGGCTAAAAAATTAGCTGCAAAAACAGGTAATATTTCTAAAGGAAAACGTATTGCTATTTTAGGTAGTAGTGTTGTTGGTTCTTTAACCTACACATTTTCTGATAGTTTTTGGTTTAGTGCTGTAGAAGGTGAAGTATATGCAATGTCATCTTTTTTAATGGCATTACTCTTTTGGTTAGGTTTAAAATGGGAAAGTGAAATTGATACTCCTAGAGGTAACAAATGGTTGGTTTTAATAAGCTTTGTTGTTGGTTTATCATTTGGTGTGCACATACTTTCGTTACTAGTTATACCTGCAATTGTAATGTTGTATTTTTTCAAAACCTATAAAAACATCAATTTAAAAACAACTGCAATAGCAACCGTTTTTTCTGTTTTTGTTTTAATATTAGTTTTTAAACTTATATTTCCTTTTACACTAAAATTCTTTAGTGCATCAGAATTGTTTTTTGTAAATTCTATTGGTTTACCTTTTAACTCAGGAAGTATTATTGCTGCTATTATTTTAGTGGTGCTTTTTATCTTCGGATTAAATTTTACAAGAAAAAAGAAAAAAGTAACTGCAAACACATTAATTCTATCGTTATTATTTATAATGATTGGTTTTTCTTCTTGGATGATGTTGCCTATTAGAGCCAATGCAAATACCACAATTAACGAAAACAACCCATCAAGCGCACGAGAATTATTAGCTTATTACGAACGTGAGCAATATGGAGATGCTAATGTATTTTATGACACGTATTATTCAAATAAATATAGTGACGAAAGAGATGGAAACAACCCAACAAGAGATGACAAACCTAAATACGAGAAAAAAGTTGTAAAAGGCAAAGATCGTTATGTAATTGTTAATGTATACAAAGGTATTTTACCTAATTATTCAGACAAACATAAAGGGTTTATCCCAAGAATGGTAAATCCTGCTTCTGAAAAAATGTACAAAGCTATTGCAGGAATTCCTGAAAACAGCAAACGTAGACCAACTTTTGCTGAAAATATAAAATTTATGATAAGCTATCAGTTTGGCTACATGTATGGACGTTATTTTATGTGGAATTTTGTGGGGCGTCAAAACGATATTCAAGGTAATTTAGATATTTACAATGGAAACTGGATTAGTGGTATTGATGCTATAGATGAAGCAAGATTGGGCTCTCAAAAAATGCTACCTTGGCAAGCTTTACTGAATAAAGGTAGAAACACCTACTTTTTTCTTCCGCTTATTTTGGGGTTAATAGGGTTACTATACCAAATTAAAAAAGATAAAAACAACTTTTTTACACTATTTCTATTCTTTGCCTTTACAGGTTTTGCTATTATCTTTTATACAAATCCAAAACCTTTTGAGCCAAGAGAACGTGATTATGCTGTTGTTGGTAGCTTTTACATTTTCGCAATTTGGGTAGGCTTTGGGGTGTTAGCCTTATATGAATATTTGAAAGATTTAGCATCTCGAAGAAGAGTGGCTGTTGCTGTTTCTGCTATTTCTTTATTGGCAGTACCAACATTAATGGCATATCAAAACTGGGATGACCACGATCGTTCAAATAGATACACCACACGCTTAAATGCCCAAGCGTATTTAGAAAGTTGCGATCCTAACGCAATTATGTTTACTATTGGTGATAATGATACTTTTCCTCTTTGGTATATGCAAGAAGTAGAAGGTATTAGAACAGATATAAAACTAGTAAATACGAGCCTTTTTCAAACAGATTGGTACATAGATCAAATGAAACGAAAAACGTATGATGCAGATCCTATTCCATCACAATTAACCCATGATGAATATAAATACGGAACCTTAGATGTAGCTTACTATTTTCAAGAATTATTCCCACAATTAAAAGACTCTGTTTTAGAGTTAGATAATTTTATGAAATGGATTCAAAGTGATAGTAAACGTACTTTTTATGATTTAGACGACGATGGTAATCCTGAGAAAATATTACCAACCAACAAAATTAGAATTCCTGTAAATAAAGAAAACGTATTAAAACATGGTATTGTAGCACAAAAAGATGCTAACAAAATTGTGCCTTATATTGATATTACTATAGATAGAGCTATAGGAAAAAACACCATTTTAATGTTAGATATTTTAAATAATTTCGATTGGAAACGCCCAATTTACTTTACTGGAGGCTCTAATGCTGATAGCGAATATATTTGGCTAAAAGATTATTTACAATTAGATGGTGTTGCCTTTAAATTTGTACCTATTAAAACACCTACCAAAATTTATGATGGTAATGGGCAATTAATTCGTCAGTTGAGTTTGTTTGATATTGGTAGAATTGATCCAGAAAAAATGTACGAAAACGTTAAAAAATGGGAATGGAGAAATATTAATGATGGTAAAATTTATTTAGATGAACAAACCAAACGAAATGCTATTTCACTAAGAAATAGCTTAATGCGCTTATCTACTGCCTTTGCTAAAGAAGGCGATACTATTAAAGCTGTTGAAGTATTAGACTTATCATTAGACAAATTACCAATTGAAGATTTTGATCATTATAGCTTGTCTATGGAATACCCTGAGATGTATTACAAATTGGGTGAAGTTAAAAAAGCTAGAAAAACTGCAGAAAATTTAATGCGCTTATTTAGAGAAAAACTAATTTGGTTCAGCACCTTTGATGCTGAAGATTTTGATATGGTTTTTGAAGAATTTGATATGAATTTTAGATATTTATACAGAGGGGTTATAGATCAAGTTGCACAATATGATAATGATCCTGAATTGATAAAAGAACTGCAAGAAGAATACAACAAAACGCTTAGTCTGTTTAGTCATATTTTTCCTGAGGAAACCGAACAAGTACAAGAGTAATTAAATCAAAAAAAACCGCAAACATCAATTTGCGGTTTTTTTTAATATTTTTATTAAAGGTATTTTTGAATCATCTCAATCAAAGCATCTGCATTTTTAAAGCCAGTTTCTCGCCATTTCATTTCTCCATCTTTATAAATCATAAAAGTTGGATTTCCTTTTACACGCAAAGCATCTGCCAAAGTCTCGTTCTTCTTAATATCTATTTTAATAACTTTGGCACTACTGCCCATAGCTGCAGCAACATCTCTTAGGGTTTTTACAGAACTTTCTACTTCATCCCAATCAGAATAAAAATCGATTAAAACAGGTTTATTTACGCTAATTAACTCTCCAAATTTTGCCATAATATATTGTTTAAAAGAAAAACGCTTAGATATCTTCAACTCACTTTACACAAATATAATAAAATTGAACAACTCTACTGATTATCAAGCCTTTTTCAACTCAATAACTGTTATCTCTGGCCAAATTCCTACTCTACCAGGAAAAGCATGATACCCAAAACCTCTATTTACGTTTATATAACGCCCATATTCTTGATACAAACCTGCCCATTGTTTATACACAAATTGGGATGGACTGAATCTAAAACCCGGAATTTCAATCCCCATTTGCAATCCATGGGTATGACCACTTAAAGTTAAATGATAATTAAAATCATCTTGTTTTACTTGTTCTTGCCAATGGCTAGGATCGTGACTCATTAAAATTTTAAAGTCGTCTTTTTTTAGTTTTGCAGATGCTTTTGCTAAATCTCCTGCTTGATTAAATCCTTTTCCCCAATTTTCTACGCCTAAAAGAGCAATCTGTTGTCCATCTTTTTCTAAATATCGATGTTCATCCAACAACAAATCAAAACCTATTTTTTGATGTATTTTCTTAACATCTTCAAAATTCTTCACTTTATCTTCTGGTGATTTCCAATCCATATAATCACCATAATCGTGATTTCCAAGAACCGCATATTTACCTTCTTTAGCTTTTAATTGTGCAAAAACAGTAATCCAATTATCCATTTCATCAGCCTTATTATTTACAATATCGCCTGTAAATAATAATAAATCAGACTGCTGTTCATTAATCAAATCAACTCCATATTGTATTTTCTCTTTGTTTGTAAAACTCCCAGAATGAATATCTGAAATTTGAGTAATGGTATAGCCATCAAAAGCTTCTGGTAAATCATCAAAAGCCAATTGGTATTTTATCACTTTATAATTGTACTTTCCCTTTACAATTCCGTAAATAAAAGACATAAAAGGTATTGAAGCAATACCCAGAGCTAATTGAGAAATAAACTTTCTTCTACCAGCCAAAGGTTGGGTTTCTGAACCAGAAATAGCCGAAATTACTTTTACAATCCAACGATATACATCTTCTCCAAAAAGTACTAAAATCACAAATAATTTAGGTATAGAAAATGTTAACAAAACCCCCATTGCCATTTGAAATTGTGGGGTTTGTCCTTTGCTTCTATCGTAAGTAATTACGGTAATAAAAAAGTAAATGTAAACAGCAATACTAACTGCTAAAAAAGAAAAACGAATCCATTTATTTTTAGTGATTGTTTTAAATGCTTGAAAGGTGTAAAGTTCTACAGCTACAACTACAATCAACAAAATAAGTACTGGAATTAACCAACGAGGCATAAACATAAATTTTAAAACACACAAAGGTAAACGTTAAAAAACGAATGATTTTTAACAAGTTGTTAAAGTTTTTTGTAGTTTTAATAGCTAAATTTTAGAAACTTATGGATGCTATTGTTACTTTTTTCGAGAACTTAACGAGTTTTCAAAAACTGATTTGGATTGTAGGTTGCTTATCTGTTTTTTGGATTTTAGAGGGTGTTTATCCTTTAAAAAAGCATCAATACCAAAAATGGAAACATGCTAAAACCAACTTTGTTTTATTGGTATCTACAATGATTATAAATGTAGTTTTTGGTATTATAACTGTTGGTGTTTTTCTATGGATAGAAACCAATAATTTTGGCTTATTACATATGATTGATTTGCCTGTTTGGGTAGAAATTCTTTTAGCAATTATGATTTTAGATTTCACTTCACAATATCTGGTACATTATTTACTGCATAAAGTTCCTTTTATGTGGAGATTTCATACAGTACATCATAGTGATACGCATGTAGATGTAACTTCTGGCACTAGGCACCATCCTATAGATTTTATCTTCAGAGAAACCTTTGCTTTAATTGGTGTTGTTATTGCTGGTTTGCCTGTTTCTTATTACCTAATGTATCGAATTCTTACGGTACTTTTTACCTATTTTTCGCATGCGGATATTCGCCTTTCTCCAAAATTAGATAAAGCTATTAGCTATGTATTTATTTCACCAAACACCCATAAATTCCATCATCATCATGTAATGCCTTGGACAGACACCAACTTCGGAAATATATTTTCTATTTGGGATCGTATTTTTGGAACCTTTGTTTACGAAGACACCAAAGACATTGTATATGGAATAGATGTTTTAGATGCTAAAAAATCTGAAGATATTTTATACCAATTAAAAGCACCTTTCCAAAAAGGTTTAAAATCTGCGGAATTTAAAAGTTGATCTCATTTTGAAATGAAAATAAAATTTAAAAAATCACCTATATACTTTCTTTCTATTTTATTTTTACCCCTATTAGCTTTTGGTGCTTTTTATTTTCTAATTATTAAAAATAAAGGAGGGATGGCATTAGCTGGATCCATTTATTTATTTGCCTTTGTAATAAATCTCATTATCTTAATTGTAGAACAGTTGATATTAATAAAAATTAATACTTTAAAGAAAGTTTGGATTGTAGAAATAGGCTTAATTTTGTGGATACTATTATTTACCTTTTATTTCACAGATTAATGAGCGATTTTTCACACATCAATACAAACAACAACCCAAAAATGGTAGATGTTTCTGATAAGAAAATTACCAAAAGAACTGCCATAGCAAAAGCAACCATGTTTTTAGGTGAAACCATTATAGCTCATTTTACAAATGATGAACTTCTAACCAAAAAAGGACCTGTTTTTCAAACGGCAATTATTGCAGGAATTCAAGGTGTTAAAAAAACTTCAGAATTAATACCTATGTGTCATCCTTTGTTGATAAATGGTGTAGCTATTGACATCAATATTATTGATAATGAACATTTAGAAGTTTTTTGTAAAGTAACCATTACAGGCAAAACTGGAGTTGAAATGGAAGCATTAACAGGAGCTAATATTGCTTGTTTAACCATTTATGACATGTGTAAAAGCATTAGTCAAAAAATGGTGATTAAAGAGGTAAAACTCTTAGAAAAAACAGGTGGAAAATCTGATATTAAAACCCCATCTTAATCTTCCCAAAGGAAAGAAACACTAATGTGTCATTTCAAATGAAAGGCAATAAAAGTGAGAAATATTTAAATAATTAATTTAAGATTTCTCCATAAAATAGAAATGACAAAAGTTTGTTTATAGAATTTAAATAAAAATGAAAAAACATCAAAAACATACAAATCTAACTAGAAGGAATAATGACAATTATGCGCCTAATGAAATTGCGATTTTAGGAACTAATTGCAGAAATATCTCTGATTTAGTTAATAAAGTTTCACAACAATTATCAGCATATAAATTAGGGTATTTTGATGCTTCTCATGCAAAAGATGTTAATGAAAATAAATTATCAGAATACGTTTTTCATCACCAAGGAAATGTACAAATTACCACATCAGGAAATGTAAATAAATTTCAACAACGTTTGCAATTTGCACAGTACGATTATGTATTCATCAACGGAAATCATTATCAAGGAGCCAAGCAAATTTTAATTTTAGATGACGCTAAAGAAGCCTCAGTATTAAAAAGACTAGAGCAACTGCATAACATTCAATTTATCATCAAACTAAAACCAGAAACCGAATATTTTGATTTTTTAGAAGAAAAATATCCTAATATCAAAAATAAAATTTGCTATACTTTTAATGAAATTGATAAAATTGCAAATCACCTAAATAATTTAATTCAAGAGAAAATTGCACCTGTAAAGGGGTTGGTTTTAGTGGGTGGAAAAAGTACAAGAATGGGCACTGATAAAGCCCAGCTTAATTATTTTGGAAAGCCACAGAAAGAAGTAGCCAAAGAATTGTTGGCAAACAACAATTTAGAAACTTTTTATTCGGTAAGAGATTTCTCAACTGCGCTCGAAATAACAAATGAAATCCCAGATAAATTCTTACATCTAGGTCCTTTTGGTGGCATTTGTTCTGCCTTTCAAAAAGACCCTAATTCAGCTTGGTTTGTATTGGCTACAGACCTTCCTTTTGTGAATGACGATTTGATAAAATTAGTATTGCAAAAAAGGAATCCGTCTAAAACAGCAACTGCTATTAAAGGAAAAAGCAAAGAATTTGTAGAACCATTAATTACTGTTTACGAGCCAAAAGCGTATCCTATTTTATTACAATATTTAGCACAAGGATATTCTTGTCCGCGTAAAATGCTCATCAATTCTGATGTAGAAATTGTTGAAATTGAAGATGATTTGATAAGAAATGTAAATACACCAGAAGAGTTTAAAATGGCTAAAAACGAGTTGAAAAATTTGTAGTTTGTGTTTTCTACTTTATGAAGAAACTTAAAAAATAGATTTTTCGACTACAATTCATTTTGCTCAAAACAACAAAAAATGAAACCCAAAAAAAACCAACTCTTCAAACGTCAAATTACTTTATCGGAAATTGGTGCAGTAGGTCAGCAGAAACTTCAAAACGCTTCTGTTTTGGTTGTAGGTTGTGGTGGTTTAGGAGGACCTATTGCTGTGTATTTAGCTGCTAGTGGTATTGGTAAACTCCATTTGGTTGACTTTGATACTGTTGATATTACCAATTTACACAGACAAGTTTTTTATTGTTTAGACGATGTTGGAAAACCAAAAGCAGAAGTTTTACGTAAATTTATAAAGTGTAGAGCACCTTTTACAGAGGTAAATTATACCAACAAAGCAATTGCAAAAGAAAACGTTTTTGAATTAATTGATAAATTTGACATTGTGGTTGATGGAACAGATTCGCTACCCACAAAATATTTGGTAAATGACGCGTGTGTGCTTCAAAACAAACCTTTGGTATATGGCTCTCTTTATAAATTTGATGGTTATGTGGCTGCATTTAATATAAAGCAAGCAGATGGAAGTTACTCATGTAATTTAAGAGATGCTTTTCCAGAAATGGTTACAGATATTCCTAATTGTGAAGAAGCAGGAACCTTAAATGCCATTGTGGGTATCATATCAACTGCGCAAGTAAATGAAGTTTTAAAATTGGTTACTGGCATAGGCAAACCATTAACCAACCAGTTATTAATATACAATGTGTTGCAAAACACACAACTAAAAATGAAATTGAAGTCTATTTTTACAAAAGAAAAAATTGCAAAATTGTTTAAAGTGCAAACTTATGTTGATGCTGCTTGCGCTAAGCAAAATCTGGATTGGCAAATATCATCTAAAACATTAAAAGAAAAATTGGGCGATAAAAACCTAGAAATTATAGCAGTGCTAAACAATTTAAAATTGCCTTTTAAAGTGCATCAAACCATTCATATTCATAATTTTGATGCTAAAAAAATTGATATTGACTATGCTAAAACTTACGTAATGGTTTGTCAGAGAGGATTTAATAGTTACAGAGCTACAGAAAAAATGAAAAAACAATATCCCAATTTAGAAGTATATAATTTAACTGGCGGAATTTCAAGTTATGAATAATCCTTTAGCATTTTACAATCAGCAAATCACTGATTTAGAGCAACAATCTTTGCAATTTAAAAACAAAATATTCAATTTTGCTGTTTTACGATTTGCGGTATTTTTAATCACCTCTTTTTTAGTCTATCTTACTTTTGGCGATTATATTGCAGTACTTATTGTTGCCTTTTTTGGGATTTTAATATTCTCGTTTTTAGTATTTCAGTACATAAATATTAAAAGAAATAAAGCAATTGTTGATGCAAAAATTGATATCAACAAAACAGAAATAGATGTTTTGCAACGAAATTTCCATCATTTAGAAACAGGAAAAGAATTTGTAAATTCAGCTCATTTTTATAGTAATGATATCGATTTATTTGGCAAAGGTTCTTTTTTTCAATACCTCAACAGAACTGCTACTCTTGATGGAAAAATAGCGCTGTCTCATCTTTTAACAGAAAATACAATTGATGATATTATTAATAAACAAAAGGCTATTGATGAACTTTCTAAAAAAGTAGAATGGCGTCAGCATTTTTCTGCATTAGCCAGTTTGGTTACCGTAAAAAATAAATCTGGTTCTGTAATAAAATGGATATTGGGCTACAAACCTATTTTTCCAAAATATTTATCAAAAATTCAACTAGGGTTTTCTATCATGTCTTTAATTTTAATAGGACTAATTTCTTTTGGATTACTATCTTTTTCGTTTTTAACAGCTTGGTTTTTTATCGGACTTTTTATCACAGGAAAATTCATAAAAAAAACAAGTAATTTATATACAGATACCGAAAAAGTTAGAGAAACATTTAAGAAATATCATCCTCTATTAAATGAAATTGAAAACGAAAGTTTTACCACAAAAAATTTAGTAAATCAACAGAAAATCATTCAATCTGAAAACAAAAAAGCTGCTGCCATTTTTAAAGAATTTTCTAAAATATTAGATGCTTTTGATAACAGAAACAACATTATTATTGCTGTTTTAGGTAATGGATTGTTTCTTTGGGAAATTACAAACGCTTGTAAAGTAGAAAAATGGATAACCAATTACAAACACACTGTAGACAAATGGTTTGAAGTAGTGGCTTATTTTGATGCTCAAAACTCATTGGCGAATTTTAAATTCAATCATCCTAATTTTATTTTTCCTGTAATTGCTAACACTGATAAAATTATACAATCAACCAATTTAGGACATCCTTTATTAGATCAAAACAAAAGAGTTGATAACGATTTTACTATTGATAATGCACAATTTTTTATTGTTACTGGTGCAAATATGGCTGGCAAAAGCACTTTTTTAAGAACAGTTTCTTTGTCTATTGTTATGGCAAATTGTGGTTTACCTGTTTGCGCAGAACGTTTTCAATATTCGCCAATAAAATTGATAACGAGTATGAGAACTACAGATTCTTTAACAGAAGATGAATCGTACTTCTACTCAGAGCTAAAAAGATTAAAGTTTATTGTTGATGAAATTAAGAAAGAAAAATATTTTATCATTCTAGACGAAATTTTAAAAGGAACGAATAGTAAAGACAAGGCAACTGGCTCAAAACGATTTATTGAAAAATTAACCAAATCTAAATCTACTGGAATTATTGCTACGCACGATGTAAGTTTATGTGAATTGGAAAATGAATTTTCTAGCATCAAAAATTATTATTTTGATGCAGAAATTAACAATAACGAATTGCATTTTGATTATACTTTAAAAGAAGGTGTTTGTAAGAATATGAATGCTTCTTTTCTGTTGCAAAAAATGGAAATTGTTTAGTTTTTTTTTGAAACAAGAGAGAAAAGAATCAAGAGACAAGACTAAAAAAACCAACTAATTTACATCAAGATTGGAATTCCTCAGAGCTAGTGCTCGTTTCCAACGATTACAGGGGAAACGAATATTTAATATTATCAGTTTTAACCTAAAAAACCTGTTTCATCAATTTCTAAAATAGTGTGGTCGTTTTGAAAGTTTCTTGCGCTAGAATATTTCCAATCTATAGGTTCTGTTACAAAACCAAGTTTTACAGGATTGTTATGAATGTAATTTATTTTTTGTTTAATTACTTTTTCGCTCCACAATTCTATAGGATGATTATGATGTTGCCAAAATTGATACTTAGTAACATTTGCCTTCTTTTTTCCTGCTCTTTCAAACAACCAAAGTAAAAGCTCTTTTCTACTTTCTTGCGGATTGCTTGCTATAGCTTCTATTACTTTTTTAGCGGTGTGTTTTTTAAAATCTCTTAATAACTCCATAGGTTGTTCGTTAGAAGATCTAAATAATAAATGAAGATGACTTGGCATAAAACAATATGCGTACAATTCCATTCCTTTTTTTTCTCTGCAATATGTTATACTTTTTGCCAATACATCAAAATATACTTGTCTTGTAAAAACTTCTATCCAATTTACTGTAGCAAAACTTACAAAATATAATGCAGATTTATTGTGAAATTTATATTTTCTACTCATAGCAATTCAAAAATACAAAAGGTTTTGTTATTATTTTATTATTCATTCGTCAGAGATGAGCGCTAACGAGTAAAAATATAATTATTCCAATGAAATACTATTTGTTAGTGCTCGTTTTTAACGAGTACCGAATTAATACTTCTTATTATCACTCGTCAGATACAAGCGCTAACGGGTAACTAAAAATATTTTTGTATGAATATATAATTGTTTCAATAAAATACTATTTGTTAGTGCTCGTTTTTAACGAGTATCGAATTAATAGTTCTTATTATCACTCGTCAGAGACGAGCGCTAACGGTTAGGATGGGCTTTATTTCCACTTAGTAGTTTCAATCAACTTTAAAACATCACTCTTTATATAAGCAACAGCAGGTAAAATAGAATCGTAATTGGGTTTTGCATAAAAATACAAAGAACCTTTTATAAAATGATTGGTACTATCTGTAACATGAAATTGTAAATGAGATGCTGCATTTCCTGTAATTTCATACAAACTGCCAAAAACATTATTTTTAGAATTCATAAAATCTTTTGGTATAATTTGCTCTGCTTTTACAGCGTGTTTAAACACCAATTTTTCTGCCTCTGTTAATAGCTCTTTTAGATTATTTTCAACTGGTCTGTAGGTAATATCAATAGAGGCTTTTAAATTAGGATATTTTATTTTTAACCAGTTATTTTTATCATCAATAATAGTTGTGCTTTTTGAAATATCAAACGTATAAGGTCTTTCTAACTTTAGTTGTTCATAAGATTTCTTTGGATATTCTAAGCTCAAATATGCTTTTGGTTTGGGTAACACATCTTCATTACAAGAAAAAAGAAAAAAGACAAAAGACAGCAGACTAAAGAGAAAAAAGATGTTACGCATTTCTTGTGGCTTTAACTTGTTTAATGCGTTTTTTATCTAACGCTTCAATAGTAAACGTATAGTTCTTGAAGTTTATTTTATCGCCTTTTTTGGGGAATTTCCCAAAAACTTCTAAAATAAAACCCGCTAAAGTTTCGCTTTCTCCTTTTTCTTCTTCAAAAATAGCCTCGTCTTCATCATCAAAAACACGACAAAAATCTTTGATTGTTGTTTTTCCTTCAAAAATATAATTGTTCGCATCGACTTTAGAATATTGTAAATCGTCATCATCAAATTCATCATTAATATCACCTACAATTTCTTCAATAACATCTTCTAAGGTCACTAAACCACTTGTACCTCCATACTCATCAACTACAATGGCTAAGTGATTTTTACGTGCTCTAAAATCATCTAACAAATCATCTAGCTTTTTGTTTTCTGGCACAAAAAAAGCTTCTCGCAATAAAGTCTGCCATTTAAAATTTTTCTTATTTAAATGCGCTAACAAATCTTTGGCATACAAAACACCTATAATATTGTCAATATTTTCTTTGTAAACAGGGTTTCTAGAATATCCATTTTCAAGAATTTTTTGCAAAACAGCTTCATAAGATTCGTCGTCAGGTAATGCAAAAATATCAATCCTTGGCTTCATGATTTGCACAGTTTCTGTGTTACCAAAATTTACAATACCTTCTAGAATTTTTTGCTCATCTTTTGTAGTTGCGCCTTCAGAGGTTAATTCTAAAGCTTGCGATAGCGTTTCTACCGAAAAACTAGAGTTTTTATTGCCTAATTTTTTTTCTATAAATTTTGTGATAAATATTAATGGCGAACTAAAAGGTGTTAATAAAATATTTACAAAGTTGATGAATTTAGACATTAATCTAGAAAAACGAAGCGTGTTTCTTGAGGCATAAACTTTTGGCAAAACCTCACCAAACAACAAAATTAAAAAAGTAACTAAAATTACTTCTATCAAAAATCGGATAGAAACTGTAAATAAATACACGTTTAGCTGATAATCAAAATCACCAAACAAGGTTTCTGCCAAAGAAGCAAATAATAAAACAATTAAAATATTGATAAAATTATTGGTAATTAAAATTGTGGCCAGTAATTTTCTAGGCCTATCTAATAAAGTTACAATAATGTTTTCTTCTTTACCATCATTAGAAAGTTCGTTTAAATCGGCTTGCGATAATGAGAAAAAAGCGACTTCAGTACCTGAAATTAATGCAGAACAAATCAACAAAATAAGTAATGCTAAAATATTTATTGACGTTAAAAAATCAATAGAAGCTAAAAATAGAAATAAAGGTTCAGGATCTGGATCCAAGATAAATAGTTTTTAAATGCTCAATTTTTCAAGAAATACAATTTATAGAAAACATAAAGTCTATGCCTTTATGTTCTTTTTATTTTAAAACGGTAAATCATCATTTTCTTCCTCAACCACTGGTTTTGGTTGTGCAGCTGATACTTGGTGTTGTTGAGGCTGGTTGGTATTCATTTCGTTTCTTTTGGTAGAAAGCATGGTCATTTCATTTACCTGTACTTCTGTTGAGTAGCGTTTTACACCATCTTGTTCCCACTGACGATTTTTCAATTTTCCTTCAACATACACTTTATCACCCTTGCTTAAATACTTTTCGCATACTTTAGCCAAACCGTTTCTAACCACAATATTGTGCCAATCTGTATTGGTTATTTTTTCTCCTGTTTGTTTATTGGTATAACTTTCTGATGTTGCAATAGGAAAACGACCTACACAATTTTGATCATCAAAATAATGCATTTTTACATCATCACCTAAATTACCAATTAAAATTACTTTATTTATTGTTCCTGCCATAGCCTAAAATTATATATCAAAAGTACTAAAAATATCAATTACTTTTTGTTAAGTAATCTTGTAAAAAATTAGCAATTAATACAGGAACTGGGTAATCTAGAATGCGAGACCAACTTATTTTAGCTGTTAACAAGTGATGGGTTTCTACAATCCAAAATTGTGTGTGTAAATGTTGATGCGATAATTTATGAACAATTTGTTTTTTATTGTGTAGCGAAATAGTAGTTTCATCTGGAAATAAATTACTAAATTCTTTAGAGGCAATCAATTCATCTTTATCCATTACATGGTCACTTTCAATTAACGGAAATTGATATAACCCTTGCCAAATTCCTTTTCCTTTTCTTTCGGTTAAAATTGTTTTGTCATCATTCGTTTTTATCACCAAATAATTAAAATACCGTTTTTTTACTTTTAGTTTTTTTTCTTTAATAGGTAACTTTTCAATAAGGTTGTTTTGGAGAGCCACACAACTTTCTGAAAGAGGACAAAACATGCATAATGGCTTTTTTGGTTTGCATTGTATAGCACCAAATTCCATTATAGCTTGATTATAATTTGAAGGTTCTTTAATATCGATTAAACTTTGTGCGAGTATTTTAAACTCTTTAATTCCTGATGATGTATTTATTGCAGTATCAATACCAAAATATCTTGATAGTACTCTGTACACATTACCATCAACAACTGCAGTAGGTTCATTATACGCAAAAGATGCAATTGCAGATGCAGTGTAATCTCCTACCCCTTTTAGTTTTACAATGTTTTTATAGGTAGATGGAAACTCGCCATTTAATTCGTTTACAATATATTTTGCTGTAAAATGTAAATTTCTTGCTCTAGAATAATATCCTAAGCCTTGCCACATTTTTAAAACAGTACTTTCGTCTGCTTTTGCAAGATCAAAAATGGTAGGAAAAGCAGTTGTAAATTTGTGATAATAATCTAAACCTTGGGCAACTCTAGTTTGTTGTAGCATAATTTCTGAGAGCCAAATAAAATATGGGTTGGTAGTTTTGCGCCAAGGCAAATCTCGTTTATTTTGTAAGTACCAGTAAATTAAACTATTAGAAAATTTCATTGATTAAAAATAGATTTGCAATATTACATCATAAAATTCACATAAATTTAGTTGTTTAAGTTTTTGGAATTGATTAATTATCATATATTTGCATCCGCATTTTTGAAAGTTAATTAATAAAAAACAGTAAAAATAGAGACATGACGAAAGCAGATATCGTATCAAAAATTTCAGATAAATCAGGAATCGAAAAAACTGATGTTTTAGCAACAGTTGAAGCATTTATGACTGAAGTTAAAGATGCATTAGAAAATGGCGACAATGTTTATTTGAGAGGTTTTGGTAGTTTCATCATCAAAACTAGAGCAGAAAAAACGGGTAGAAATATTTCTAAAAATACAACTATTAAGATTCCAGCTCACAATATTCCTGCTTTTAAACCAGCCAAAACGTTTACTGAAGGAGTAAAAAATAAAGTAGCTGTTAAATAACAAAATACTAATCGAAACCCATAAAACGGTTTTAAAAACACACGACGATTATGCCAAGTGGTAAAAAAAGAAAGAGAGCAAAGATCTCTACACACAAAAGAAAAAAAAGAGCTAGAGCAAATAGACACAAGAAAAAGTAAGCATACGCTTACTTTTTCGTTTATAGTTTAGCGAAAGCATTAAAAGTTCATTGACATCGAGGTTACACATACCTCAAATGGTATTATAAATACCTGACAATATTAATCCATCTGCACAACGTGTGCAGTGTTAAAACCAGTTCAGTATGAAAACAGAATTGATAATTCGTTCAAATTCATCTGATATTGATTTTGCCTTATTAAGAGATGGAAAACTTATTGAATTAAATAATGAAACAACTGATAATAAATTTTCTGTAGGCGATATATTTTTAGCCAAAATAGGAAAAGTATTAACAGGCTTAAACGCATCGTTTGTAAATGTTGGTTACCCAAAAGATGGGTTTTTGCATTATCACGATTTAGGCGCGCAAGTAAATTCATTAAATTCGTTCATTAAGAAAGTAAGCACAGGTAAGTATAAAGAGTTCACTTTAAAAAATTTCCGCAAGGAAGAAGACATTAACAAAGACGGTAGTATTAAAGATGTACTAAAAACAGGACAAAACCTGTTGGTACAAATAGTAAAAGAACCCATTTCTACAAAAGGACCAAGATTAAGCTCTGAGCTTTCTATAGCTGGTAGATTTTTGGTTTTAGTTCCTTTTTCTAATAGAGTTTCTGTATCTCAAAAAATTGCAGACCCAAAAGAAAAAGAACGTTTAAAAAGATTAGCAAAAAGCATTAAACCCAAAGGGTTTGGTGTTATTTTAAGAACTGTTGCAGAAGGTAAAAAAGTTGCAGAACTTGACAAAGATTTGCAAAACTCGTTAGAACGTTGGAAAACAATGTGTAAAAGTATAGCCAATACAAATACACCAACAAAAATTTTAAGCGAGTTAAACAGAGCATCCTCTATTCTAAGAGATGTTATGAATGAAAGCTTTACTAATATTGTAACAAATGATGAAACGTTGAAAGTAGAAATTAAAGAGTATTTGCAGGAAATTTATCCTGAAAAGGAAAAAATCGTAAAATTACATAGATCGCAAACTCCTATTTTTGAAAAATACGGAATAGAACGTCAAATTAAAACATCATTTGGAAAAACAGTTTCTATGAGCAAAGGTGCCTATTTGGTAATAGAGCATACAGAAGCTTTACACGTTATTGATGTAAATAGCGGAAACCGATCTAACAAAGCTGGTTCTCAAGAAGATACTGCATTAGAAGTTAATTTAATTTCGGCTACAGAAATTGCTCGTCAATTGCAATTACGTGATATGGGAGGAATTATTGTTGTTGATTTTATTGACATGCATAAGGCTGAAAACCGAAATAAGTTATATCAACATTTGAAAGAACAAATGGCTTTAGATAGAACAAAACACAAAATTTTACCTCCAAGTAAATTTGGGTTAGTGCAAATTACAAGACAAAGGGTTAGACCTGAGTTGAGTATAAAAACTACCGAGCCAAATCCAAATAAAGACGGACAAGTAGAAGCTCCTATTGTTTTGTTAGATAAAATTGAAGCTGATTTAGAAAAATACATTTCTAAATTAGAAAGTAGCAAATCAACCAATAAAAAGATACAATTACATTTACATCCTTTTATTGCTGCTTATTTAACAAAAGGAGTAAATTCAAAACGCTTTAAGTGGTACTTAAAGTACAAAAAGTGGATAACAATTATACCTAGAGATGCTTACACCTATTTATATTATAGATTTACAACTGTAAAAGAAAATTAATCTATATTTAATAAAGGCAATAATTTTTTATCAAAAAACCCTGTAATTTTTAATTACAGGGTTTTGTGTTTTATATACTTTCCTTTCTTTCTTTTAGCTAGCTTTTTACAAATGGGATACACTTAATTAGATACTAGAGTAAACTCTCTAATAATTAGATTTGTATTGATCTCAATAGTTTTGCTTGATAAATGTTCTTTTGGCTCTTCTATTTCTTTGATGAGGTATTTTACGGCCATTTCTCCAATTCTATTTCCTGGCTGATCTATAGTAGTAAGACCTGGTTCAACAATTGTAGAACTTAAAGAGTTGCTAAAACCAATAACGGCTACCTCTTCAGGAATTTTAAAGTTAAACTTTTTTAAGGTTTGTATTGCGCCAATTGCAGCTGCATCAGTAATAGAAAAAATAGCATCTGGCTTTTCTTTTAGCGTAATTAATTGGCTAGTTAATCTTCTGCCTTTTTTTAAAGAAATATCATCTGTACTTAAAATTAACTTTTCATCTACTGGAATATGGTTTGTTTTTAAAGCTCTTAAATACCCTTGAAAACGCTTTTCAGAATTGTAAGATTGTTCAAATTCTTTAAGAATTGCAATTCTTTTTTTTCCGATATTAATGAGGTGTTCTACAGCATTAAAAGCGGCTTCTTCTCCATTAATTATAATTTGGGTGCAAGGAACTTTACTAGAAACTTTATCGAACAGAATTAATGGTTTTTGATGCAATGTATATAAAATGGGTTCTATATCTACAGTGTGTTTAGTCAAAGACATTAAAATACCATCTACACCAAACTGAAGCATAGTTTGCAGCATTTCTTTTTCTTTTTTTACATCATTATTAGATTCAGAAATAATAACCCTGTACCCTTTCATTTCAGCTTGTAATAATATTTCTTTTAAAATTGTTGATGTAAAATAGGATAAAATATTGGGTACAATTACACCAATAATATTGGTTCTGTGTTGCCTAAATCCTTTTGCAAAAATATTGGGCATATAGTTTAATTTCTTTGCTAGGTTTTTTACTTTTTTAGAAGTTTCTTCGCTAATATCTGGATGATTATTTAACGCTCTAGAAACTGTAGATGTAGAAACCTCAAGCAGTTGTGCAATTTTTTTTAGAGTGGTAACTTCTTTTTTCATAAAAATTAGTATTAATTTTATAAAAAGAAGTTCCTTACAATCCCAATCAATTTTTAATTAATAGTAGTTTATTATTTATAGTTTTCTCACTACTTAATGTAGTATTAAGTAGTGAGTTTTAATTCAAAAAATTCAAATCAATACAATTTAGAGAATGAAAGATTTACAAGAAAAAGCAATAGAAATTTTAAATAACAACTGGAAAGGGAATTTTAGTATTCCTTGTGCCAATTTATATCCTTTTCAATGGAAATGGGATTCTGGTTTTATTGCCATTGGTCTGGCACATTTTAACATGCAAAATGCAGAAAAAGAAATAGAAACGTTGTTAGATGCTCAATGGGAAAACGGATTTATCCCACACATTGTGTTTCATACAGAAAACGATAGTTATTTTCCAGGAGCCAGTTTTCATAGATCAGACTTGCATCCTTTGGCATCAAAAAAATATAAATCTACAGGTATGACACAGCCACCTGTAACTGGTTTTGTGTTAGAAGAAATGTATAAAATTAGTAAGGATAAATCGCAAACGCTAAAGTATTTAGAAACTGTAATTGATAAAGTGTATTTTAATCACGAATATTTTTACAATCACAGAGATCCAAAAAATGAAGGTTTAGTTTATATTTATCATAATTGGGAATCTGGTACAGACAATTCTCCTATTTGGGATGATATTTGGGCAACAATAAATCCGCCAAATTATACTTTTGAAAGAAGAGATACTACACACGTAGATGCATCAGAAAGACCATCAAAAAGAGAATATGACCATTATTTACACATTATAGAAATTGCAAAAGAGCATAATTATAGTGATAAAAAAATAGCAGAATTATCGCCGTTTTTAGTGCAAGATCCCTTGTTTAATGCAATGTTGATAAAATCGAACAAAAGCTTAATTCAATTGTATCAAGAAATTGGAGGTAATGCTGATAAAATTGATCAACTAAAAAAATGGCAAGCACAAAGTATAAAATCATTTAACGAAAAATTATATGATGACGAATTAGGAGCTTACATTCATTACGATTTAAGAAACGAAAAACCTTTAAGATATTTATCATCATCGTCTTTTGCACCATTATTTGCCAATATTCCATCGCAAGAAAGAGCAGACAAAATGGTAAAAGTGATGTTAGAAAAATTTGGAGGACAACATCAATATTTATGTGCTTCTTTCGATCCTGATAGCGATCGTTTTAATCCTAAAAAATATTGGAGAGGTCCAGTTTGGATCAACCTAAATTGGATGCTTTTCTACGGATTAAAAAATTACGGTTACAATGCTATTTCAGAACGAGTAAAACAAGATTCAATAGATTTAATTGCTAAAAATGGGTTTTACGAATATTTCGATTCTAGAAAAGAAATGCATACTGATGGTAAAGCTGGTTATGGTGGAGGAGATTTTTCGTGGAGTGCAGCTTTACTGTTAGATATGTTAAATAATTAAATAATACTTTTAACCAAGCACAAAAATTAGAATTATGAATTATATAGATTACATAATTATTGTAGTTTACCTCTTAGGATTTTTAGGAATAGGTTACTTTTTTAAAGAAAACAAAAACTCTAAAGATTACTTTTTAGGCGGGCAATCTATGGGGTGGTTTCCATTGAGTTTGTCAACCATGGCAACTCAACTTTCTGCGATTAGTTTTATTTCTGCACCTGCTTTTGTAGGTTTAAAACAAGGTGGAGGTTTGCAATGGTTAACCTACGAATTTGGTGTGCCTTTAGCAATGGCTTTTTTGTTAATTGCAATAATTCCTACGTTATATAATTCTGGTATTGTAAGTGTTTATGAGTATTTAGAAAAGCGTTTTGATGCTTCATCTCGATTGTTAATCAGTTTTGTTTTTCAAATTAGTAGATCTGTTGCAACAGGAGTTATGGTGTACACAATGGCTTTAATTTTACAAGCAACAGTGGGTATCGACTTTTGGATTTCAGTATTAATCATCGGAATTATTACAATGATTTATTCTTTTCAAGGTGGTATGAAAGCTGTTATTTGGGGAGATGTTATACAAATGTGTATTCTCTTTTTTGGTATTGTTGTTTGTTTAATTTATGGTATTAGCGAACTTGGTGGTTTCGAAAATTTTTTAACTAATGTAGATAAAGAAAGGTTAACTGCTGTAGATTTTTCTAAATGGGGTTTTAATAATGCTGATAAAAATGATGAGTTTGGTTTTTGGCCAATGGTAATTGGAGGTTTCTTTTTATATGCTTCTTATTATGGTACAGACCAAACACAATCGCAAAGATTATTATCTGCCAAAGGAATGCCAACCATTAAAAAATTATTGTTAGCCAATGGTTTATTGCGTTTTCCAATAACATTAACCTATTGTGTTATGGGGTTGGTTTTAGGAACTTTATTGTTGCAAGATGCAAGTTTTCAATCTTTAATGGATAGCGTTTATCAAACAAATATTGGAAGTTTAGAAGGCAAAAAAGCAGATTTAATGGTGCCAGTTTTTATCATTAAATATTTACCAAATGGTATAATTGGTATTTTAATTGTGGCTATAATGTCTGCAGCCATGTCATCATTAAGTTCTACAGTAAATTCGTTATCCGCAGTTTCTTTAGAAGATTTTATCAAAAGATTTAAACCTAATATTTCCGACAAACAATATGTATCTTATTCTAGATTATTATCTATTTTCTGGGGATTAGTTTGTTTGTTTTTCGCCTTTTTTGCAGGGAGTATAGAAGGTACTGTAATTGAGGTGATTAATAAAATAAGTTCTATTTTTTACGGCCCAATTTTAGCCGCTTTTATCTTGGCAATTTTAACAAAAAGAACCCACGCTTTAGGTGCCAATATTGGTATAATTGCAGGTGTAGCTTTTAACATGTATCTATGGTTGTATGTACCTAATGTGTTTTGGTTTTGGTGGAATGCAATTGGCTGTTTGGTAACTATGTTTGTAGCTTATACAGTAAGTTTGGTAATAAAAAGAGAAGCTAGAGAAGGTTTAGAAGTTGTATTTTATAAAGGAGGTAAAAAAGAAGTTGTATTATTATTAGGTTACTTTATCATCATTGTAATTTTAGCAATGTTTTTAGTTAATTTTCTAAGTTAAAAATTAAGTTTTGAAAATTGTTATAGCACCAGATAAATTTAAAAATTCGCTTACAGGTTTAGACTTTTGCGAAATTGTAGAAAAAGAAATTCTAACAAAAAACTCTAATATAGAGGTTGTACAACTTCCGCTTGCAGATGGTGGAGATGGTACAATAGAAGTTGTCAATTTCTATTTAAAAGGAAAAATAATTGAAATTACTGTAAACAATCCTTTTTTTAAACCTGTTAAAGCTTCGTATTTATATTCAGAAAATTCTAAAACTGCGTTTATAGAAATGGCAGAAGCTTCTGGTGTAAAATTATTAGATAAAACTGAATTCGATTGCATAAATGCTACCACTTTTGGAACTGGAGAAATGATTGCTGATGCCATAAATAAAGGTGCAAAAACAATCATTTTAGGTATTGGAGGTAGTGCAACTAACGATTGTGGAATAGGAATGGCTGCTGCTTTAGGGTATCAATTTTTAGATGAAAATAATAATTTAGTAAAGCCAATTGGTGCAAATTTATCGAAAATTAAATCGATAAATGCTTCAGAAATTAATCAAGGAATAAGCAATGTAGATTTTAAAATTGCTTGCGATGTTACCAATCCTTTATATGGTAAAAATGGAGCTGCTTATGTGTATGGAGCGCAAAAAGGAGCATCAGAAAAAGAAATTATTTTACTAAATAAAGGGTTAGAAGATTTTGCTAAAATTTTAAACGATGTTTTTACAATCAATGTTCAGTCTGTTAAAGGTGCAGGTGCTGCAGGTGGAATGGGAATTGCCTCAAAATTATTTTTAAACGGATTTTTAGAGCCAGGAATTCAATTGGTAAAAAACCTGGCTAATTTTGATGAAAAAATTAAAAATACAGATTGGATTATTACTGGCGAAGGTAAATTAGACAACCAAACTTTGTCTGGCAAAACCATACAAGGTGTTTTAGAATCTGCCCAAAAGCAAAAGATAAACGTGGCTGCTTTTTGTGGAAAAATAGAAATGAATCAAAATGAATTATACAGTATTGGAATTTTATATGCGGATGATATTATGACTGTTGCTAAAGATTTTAACGATGCAATGAAAAACACTACAAAATATTTAAAAACAATAACTAAAAGATTTGTTAGAGAGCTATAATGTTATTTTCTAAATCCAAGGATCCTCGTTAACCTCTAATTGCTTCTGACTGGTAAAAGTTGGTTTTTTTTGACCTCCTGCTTCACCAATTTTTAAACAAGAAAACAACAAAAAACAGATTTCTATATCTTTTGCATCCAGTAACAATAATTTTATACTTTCTGGGGAGTTTTTATCGGAATAAGACTCGTCTATTTCTGCAATTTTAACATCGTTTTTATATATAGATAATTTCTTCTTATAATGAATTTTTATGTCATAATGAATCTGATTTACGTCAACAGCATAAATTGTTTTTCTATTATTCTGAGAAATTAAATCGGGTAATGTAGCTTCATTTTTTTGGATATGATACACCATTTGCCATCTCCAGAATTGAAACTGCTTGATTATTTTGTAGATAAGTTTTTGATTCGCGTCGAAAATTTCACAACCTAATTTTCCAAAATCCATATACCACTCAGCAACATAAATGTTATCTGTAGTAGAAAATAATTCTAATTTATTGTTTGTGTGTTGTATCGAAAAAGAAGTCAACTCCATTAACTAAATATTTACAATTTCTTTACAAAGATATATATTGTGTTAATGATAATCACTTATATCTTATAAAATAACAACAATATTTCAAAATTATGCCATAATTTAAAATTCATGATTTTGCTTTTCTAAAAACTTTAAAACCAAGTCTGGAAAATCAGTAAATACACCATCAACCTCAGCATCAATTAAAAGAGTGTGTACCATTTTTTCAAATGATGTAAATTCTCCTAAAGCATCTGCTCTAAAGGTATAAGGATGCACTTTTAAACCCAATTGATGTGCTTCTGCAACCAAATCTGTAAATTGCCATCTTCCTTCCACTTTTTTATCTAAAATTTGTGTATACCAAGGGCCAATTCCGTCTGCATAGGTTGCAAAAAAATCAAGATGTTTTGTTTCTTCAGGAAACTCTATCAATTGCATTAAAAATAATTCAGATTTTAATTCTTTTCTAATTCTTTGCAATTCTTTAGCATCAAAACACTGTAAAATACAATTGTCTTTTTTACTATGATATCCATAATCAGACAAAATTTTTAGCACAATTTCAGAAATTTTTTTCCCTTCTTTTTGATGAAATTCAGGCGCTTTAATTTCTGGATAAATTCCAATATTTTTTCCTGTAGATGCATTTAACCCTTGAATCAATTCAATTTCTTCTTGTAAAGAATGTAATCTAAAACTAGCTTTCCATTTCGGAAAACGGTTTTTATAAACTTGTTGTCCTGTTTTTGGATTAAAACGTTCTGTAACTTTTAATGTTTGTAGTTCATTGAACGTAAAATCAATCACATAATAACGATTGTCTTTTCGTTTTCTTTCACTAAATTTTGATGCCACATCTGTAACATCATCCAAGTAAATATCATGAATAACAATGGGTACATCATCTTTACTTAAAACCACATCTTGTTCAATAAAATCAGCATTCATGGCATGTGCCATTGCTTTTGCCTCTAAAGTATGTTCAGGTAAATATCCAGAAGCACCTCTGTGAGCAATTACTATTTTTTTTTCCATTTTAGATTCTTTATTAGGTGTAATATTGCAACCAAATAAACATATGATACTTAAAAATGGTAAAATTATTGCTTTGGTAGCCATATAGAAAAGTTTAATTTATGAAATTGATTTCAAATTGTATTTAAAGATATAACTTTTGTAATTTTGTAACATGAAGTTAGCGTTAAAAATAATGTTCGGAATTTTTATTCTTTGGATGATTACAGGAGCTTTTCTTGTAAACACCGAACACGAAAAAGCCCAAATTGTAATGGGTTTAGGGGTTTTATTTTTGTCTTTTATATTTATGCCTTTGTTTATTTACTACAGATACAAAGATGGCAAATACAAAAAATACATATTAAATGATGAGAAGATTTTAGCTGCCTTTAAAAAGCAGGATGATAATTAGCCTTTCTTTTTTAAAAAAGCGTAGACAGGAAAATGATCTGAAAAACCACCTTGATACCATTTACCAATATAGGTTCTAAAAGGGCTACCTTTAAATTTACCGCTATAAATTTTCATCCAATCTTTATTAAAAACCTCTGCGTGTTTCAAGTAAAACTTACCTGATTCTTTGTCTAAAAAGTTTTTAGAAAAAATAATTTGATCGAACAAATTCCAATTTCCATTATAAGTAAGTGTTCCGCTTTTTTCTTTATCCAACAAACTTTTCATCGGATTATAAAAATCATCTTGAACCAAATATTTCGCTACGCTTTTGCTTGTAGGATCGTCGTTAAAATCGCCCATAATAATAATTTTCGGGCTCATTTCTTTGGTATGAATATCATCTATAATAGCTCGTACAGTTTTTGCAGCTGTAATTCTTTTATGTGCAGTTTCTGCAGCTCCTTCTCTTCTAGAGGACCAATGATTTACTAAAATATGAATTAACTCTCCATATAAATTTCCGCTAACTTTTAAAATATCTCTAGTATAATCTCTTTCTCCGATTTCGGTTTCTAGAAAAACAGGATAGGTTTCAGATTCAATAAACTCAAAGGCAATTTTATTATATAACAAAGCCACATCAATTCCTCTTTCATCTGGTGAATTATGGTGTACAAATTCATAATGGTGTTTTCTTAAATGCTCAGCATTTACCAAATCTGCCACTACTTTTGCGTTTTCTACTTCTACCAAACCAACAATTGCAGGTGGATATTTAGATGCATTTAAACCCAATTGAGAAATTACTGAACCTAATTTTTTTATTTTATTACGATAACGTTTGTAGGTCCACTTTTTTTTACCCTCTGGTGTAAAATCATCATCATCAGTTTTTGGATCATCAATAGTATCAAATAAATTTTCTACATTATAAAAAGCAACAGTAATGTTATTTTTTCTCTGTTGATTAGATACTTTTAATGGAAACATAAAATAATCTTTTTGGTAAACGTAAGTAATTAGAAAAAATTAGATAATAACTGTTTCATCTTGTTTTATTAACGTTATTATAACGTATAATAATTACAAAATTCTTAAATTTGCAACATATTATTGATGATATAAAAAAATAAATCGCACTAAAATACATAATCTATGAAAAACGACAAGTAAAAGCATTAAAAATTTGAATTAATTAGTTAAAGCCTCAATATATATTGAGGCTTTTTCTTTGCTAAAAAACAAACTTTTTCATTATGTTAGAAACACTTTTTATAGTGCGCTTAATATTAATTTAATACTAACTTTTGTAGTGTTTTTAACAACTTACTGTATTTGTATTTTATTTTTTTGGCACATTCTATCTTTCGTTATAAAATCAATATAATTTTAATAACTATTAACACTTTATTAGTAGTATAAATATAATGTTAAGCCATAAAAAACACCCCAAAACCTAACCAATAGCACACATTTATATAACGTTTATTTTCTTTTTTAAAATTAGTCTTCAATTAAATTTACAGTATTATTTAATCATATTAAAATTTAAAAAAATGAAAAAGCTTTCCATCTTATTGTTAATCACTTTAATGACAACATTTACAACATTTTCTAACAACAACCGCTCAATTAGAGACGAAGTTAGCAACAAATTAAGAACAAAAATTATAACACTTCTAGGCAACTATCAAAATGTTTTAGACACGCAAACAGAAAAAGCAGCTGTTAAATTTATGATTAATAGAAAAGGAGAAATTATTGTACTTTCTGTTGATACAAAACAAGAAAACATTTCAACTTTTATAAAAAATAAACTAAATTACAAAGAGGCTAACATTAAAAATGTAAAATACTTTGCAACTTACACACTACCTATAAAATTTATAAAAAACTAGTTTATATTATCCTCAACTTATTTTGAGTTTGTTTGTTAAAGCCTCCAACTGTGAGGCTTTTTTTATTTCTCTTAAACTCTTCATTACATAATGATAAATTTTTGTTAAATAGAAGTTTAACCTTCTTTCACAATAGTATTACTTTTATATTTGCATGAAGTAATATTAAAGTAATTTTTTCAAGTTTTAGTTTATTATTTTTTGTTTTTGTTCTTTTTCTTTAGAAAAATAAATTTACATAAAGCTTGTTTAATTTTTCATTAAAGTTAGTTTGGTTGATTGATTGATAAAGTTGGCATTAAAAATTCATTTTTTTGATGTCAACTTTTCTATTTTTTAGTTCAAAATAGTTCGTACTTTTGTAATCTATGATAGATGCAAAAGAAGCCATTTCTGAAAAGGCCGTTTTAATCGGTGTAATTACACAACAACAAGATGAAGCAAAATCTGAAGAATATTTAGATGAGTTAGAGTTTTTAACATCTACTGCTGGTGGAGTTGCTGTAAAACGTTTTGTTCAAAAGTTAGATAAACCAAATCCAAAGACTTTTTTAGGCGCTGGTAAGCTAGAAGATGTAAGAGATTATATTCAATCAAATCATATTGGTACTGCCATTTTTGATGATGAGCTCTCCCCTGCTCAATTACGTAATATTGAGAAAATTTTAGATTGCAAAATTTTAGATAGAACCAATTTAATCTTAGATATTTTTGCACAAAGAGCACAAACAAGCTCTGCAAAAACTCAGGTAGAATTAGCACAACACGAATATTTATTACCGCGTTTAACGCGTCTTTGGACTCACCTTGATAAACAAAAAGGAGGAATTGGAATGCGTGGACCTGGAGAAACCGAAATTGAAACAGACAGACGTATTATTCGCGATAAAATTACTTTATTAAAAAAACGTCTCAAAACTATCGATAAACAAATGGCGGTTCAGAGAAAGAACCGTGGTAAAATGGTAAGAGTAGCTTTGGTGGGTTACACCAATGTTGGTAAATCGACCTTAATGAATGTAATTAGCAAAAGCGAGGTTTTTGCAGAAAATAAGCTTTTCGCAACTTTAGATACTACTGTGCGTAAAGTGGTCATTAAAAACATTCCGTTTTTAATGACAGATACTGTTGGGTTTATCAGAAAATTACCCACACAATTGGTAGAATCTTTTAAATCTACCTTAGATGAAGTTCGCGAAGCTGATTTGTTATTGCACGTTATTGATATTTCTCACCCCAATTTCGAAGATCACATAGCCTCTGTAAATACCATTTTAGATGATATCAATTGTGTAGACAAACCCACTGTAATGGTTTTTAATAAAATTGATGCTTATCAACACGAAACCATTGATGAAGACGATTTAGAAACCGAAAAAACTAAAGAACATTATACCTTACAAGATTGGGAAAAAACTTGGATGAATAAAGAAAATGTTGAGGCTATTTTTATATCTGCCTTAAACAAACAAAATCTAGAGGATTTTAAAGAAAAAACCTATGAAGAGGTAAAGAAAATTCACATTCAACGTTTTCCTTACAACGATTTTTTATATTATGAATATAAAGAAGAGTAATTGTTAATCAGAATATTTTTTTCTTAACCTCAACCCTCTATACAATTTAAAAAAACAAGGAAAAGAACGTGTAATTATTTAATAGCAATACTGTTATTAAAGCGTTTAACAGTTCTAAAAAAAAGTAATTTTATCACCAATAAGCAGCTTCATTAACTTATAAAGTTATTATTTTTTAGCAAATTATTGTTCAACTATTTTCAAATCAGTTCGTAAAAAAATCAAAACAGCAAAAATAAATACTCTTGTTTTATAATTTTGATAAGAATCTAATATAAACTTAAAAAAACAAGAGATGAGAGTGCAACCGTATTTAACGTTTAACGGAAACTGTAACGAAGCTTTAAACTTTTACAGCGAACTATTTAATGCAGAGGTAAAAAACAAACAAACATACCATGATAAAAAAATAGATGTTCCATTATCCCACAGAAAAAAATTACAACATGCAGAGTTAAAGGGAAAAGGAATTCATTTAATGGCTTATGATGCTTCTCCAGACACTCCTTTAAACGCAGGTAATAATATTAGCATTAGCGTAGATTTAAATGATAATGAAGAGGCAGAAGATGTTTTTAATAACCTTTCTAAAGAAGGAATAACACATCACGAATTTAAAGAAAGAGAATGGGGTTATTATGGAAGATGTACAGACAAATACGGAATTAGTTGGATGGTAAACTGTAATTGTTAAAAAGAACATAAAATTAAAAACAATGGATTGTGTAACCACAATCCATTGCTTATCTTTAGGAAAAACTAACATTTGAAACTCGTAAAATTTACCAAAAAAGGTATTTATTGTATTCCAGGGAAATTCTATTTAGATCCTTGGTATCCTGTTGATTATGCCGTAATTTCTCACGGACACGCAGATCACGCAAGATGGGGAAATAAGCATTATTTATGTCATAACGATTCTAAGGCAATTTTACAACACAGAATTGGTCGAGATATTTCTATTGAAAGTTTAGGCTATAATCAACCTAAACAAATAAACGGCGTAAAAGTGAGTTTTTTTCCTGCAGGCCATATTATTGGTTCTGCTCAAATCAAATTAGAACACAAAGGCTATGTGGTCGTTTTTTCTGGTGATTATAAAACGCAGCCAGATTTTCTTACTACGCCTTTTGAGCCTGTAAAATGCCACGAATTCATCACAGAAAGCACGTTTGGTTTGCCTATTTACAAATGGAAATCTGAAGAAGAATTGCAAACAGAAATCCAAAATTGGGTTTTACGAAATCAACAAAACAATAGAACGAGTGTTTTTTTAGGATACAGTTTAGGGAAAGCACAAAGAGTGATGAAACTACTTGAAGGAGTTTCCGATATTTATGTACATTCAGCAATTCATAATTTAAATGAAGCTATTAAAAATTCAGGAATCGCATTACCAGAATCAACCTTAATTACAGCAGATTCTAAAAAAACCGACATCCAAAATAAAATTGTTATCTTACCTCCTGCTCTATTAGGCTCTAGATTATTAAAACGAATTCCAAATGCAGCCACAGCAATTTGTTCGGGTTGGATGCATATTCGTGGAAACCGACGTTGGAAAGGTGTTGATGCTGGTTTTGCAGTAAGTGATCACGCAGATTGGGATGGATTATTAGAGGCAGTAAAAGCTACTGAAGCCGAAAAAGTATATGTTACACACGGATCTCAAGCCGTTTTTTCTAAGTATTTGAATGAAATTGGTATTGAAGCATACGAACTAAAAACAGAATTTGGCGAAGACGAATTGATAAAAGCTGATGAACAAAAAACAGCAATTTCATAAGCTATGAAAGATTTTTCTAACTTGATTAGTGCTATTGAAATCACCAATAAAACCAATGCAAAAATTGATGCTTTGGTGAATTATTTTAAAACGGCTCCAGATAAAGATAAATTGTGGTTGATTGCTTTATTTACGGGTAAAAGACCTTCTAGACCTGTAAAATCTACCTTAATGAAAGCTTGGTGTATGGAAATTACCCAACTTCCTGAATGGTTGTTTTTAGAAAGTTACAGCACAGTTGGAGATTTAGGAGAAACTTTAGCACTCTTATTACCTAATCCTAAAAACAATATTGAAAAACCATTGCATATTTGGATTGATGAACTCATCAACCTAAAACAAAAAACAGACGAAGAAAAAAAGGAATATGTGTTAACAGCCTGGAATGGTTTAAACGCTCAAGAACGTTTAATTTTTAATAAATTAATTGGTGGTAGTTTTAGAATCGGGGTTTCAAAAAAAACATTAGTCAATGCTTTAGCCAAATTATCAGGTATTGATGCCAATCAATTGATGCACAGTATTATTGGGAATTGGACACCAAATTCCATCTCTTTTGATGCCTTATTGCATGGAGAACATATCAATTACGACAATTCCAAACCTTATCCGTTTTGTTTGGCATATGCTTTAGAAAAAGATTTGCAAGATTTAGGTGATGAAAACGACTGGCAAGTGGAATACAAATGGGATGGCATTCGTGGACAAATCATCAAGAGAAAAGATGAAGTTTTTATTTGGTCTAGAGGAGAAGAATTGGTTACGCAACAGTTTCCAGAGTTGGTAGAAACTATTTCTAAATTAGAAGAAGATTTTGTAATTGACGGAGAAATACTAGCCATTAAAGACAGTGCTGTATTGCTTTTTAACGATTTACAAAAACGATTGAATCGTAAAAATGTAACCAAAAAATTATTAGAAGAAGTGCCTGTGGGTTTGTATGTCTATGACATCTTAGAATTGAATAATGAAGATTTGAGAAATCAATCTATGGCAGGTAGAAGACTAAAACTAGAACAATTATTCCAACAAAATACCAGTAACATTTTAAAATTATCCGAAGTCATTACTTTCAAAAATTGGGATGAATTGGATGCCTTAAGAAATGCAGCAAGAAGTTTTAATTCAGAAGGATTAATGCTCAAAAACAAATCATCTGTTTATCATGTTGGAAGAAAAAAAGGCGATTGGTGGAAATGGAAAGTAGATCCGTTAACCATTGATGCTGTAATGATTTACGCCCAAAAAGGAAGTGGAAGACGAAGCTCTAAATACACAGATTATACGTTTGCTGTTAAAAATGAAGATAAATTAGTTACAGTTGCTAAAGCCTATTCAGGATTAACAGATAAAGAAATAACAGAAATTTCAAGCTGGGTAAACCAAAATGCAATAGAAAAATTTGGTCCGGTTAGAACTGTAAAACCAGAATTGGTTTTTGAAATCGTTTTTGAAGGCATTGCCTACAGCAAACGTCATAAAAGTGGAGTAGCCTTACGTTTCCCAAGAATGAAACGTTGGCGAAAAGATAAAACTGTAAAAGATATTGATACTATTGATTCAGTTAAAGCATTGATTAAAAATAATTAAAATTTCTTAATCTAAAAACACATCAATTTCAGTATTAGCAACAACAACTTTTTAAAGCATTTTTTGTTGTTTTTTGTAAAATGAATCAGCCTGTAGTTTCATTAATTCTCTTGCCATTTTCTGTTTGTAGTTGTACAATTCTTCATCAGCAGTAATATCTTTATACACTTTATTATCAATAGTAATATCTGCATTTAGCATTTGTTTTCTTTGTTGCATTTGTTGAGTTGCCCAAGTTTTAACAGCAGATAATTTTTCTTCGAGTTTAAAATCATATTCACCTTTTGGTGCTAATAATTTTGCAATAATTGGCGAGGTTTCAATAGCCAAAAACAGCAAGAAAATAAAAAACGATGTAAAGAATGGCAATTTGCCTAAAGCATTAATTCTTGCCATTAATCCATCAAAATTAGAAATTATAGGTTGCGATTTTGTTTCTGCTAACTTTTGATTATTAATTAAAGTAGCAATCGCATTTTCTTTTGCTTCAATTTTAGCTAAATTTTCTTTTTTCAGTTGCTGTAAAGCCAATAAAGAAGCATCGTGTTTTGCTCTTTTTTCCTTGTAAACGGGGCCTTTGCCTAATTTTTTTGTTCCAGTAGTGCCTTCTGCTTCAGAAATATAAATTTCGTACAAGTTATTGGTTTCTTTTTCTTTGCGAATAATTTCTTGTTGAAGTGTCTGAATTTCTGACTTAATTTGATTAATCTCTGGTGTAAATTGTTGTGCAATTTGAGTTTTGTTATCCAAAGTCATTTGGTTTTTTTCTGTTAACAAAACCTGATTGATTTCTTTTTCAAACAATTTTAATTCCAAAGGTTTCGAAATAACAGTGGCAATAATAATTGCCAAAATTATTCTAGGAGTTGCTTGTGCAAATTCTTTCCATTTAGAATCTGTTTTTTTAATAGTAGAGACTATAAATCGATCTAAATTAAAAATTAACAATCCCCAAATTAATCCGAAGAAAATAGCGCTATACAAATTATCGAAAACAGTGTATAAAGCATACGAACCAGCAATTGTTGCCATAATTGCAGTAAAAAATACGGTAGCACCTATGCCAACATATTTATTTTGTTCGCCATTAGAACATTCGTTAATTAAGTTTTTATCAACACCAGAACAAGTCAAAAAGAAATTTTTAAGCAAGGTTTTTGTATTTAAATGTATAAATACAACGTTTTAAAAGCGAATTTGTTACATAAAAAAAGCCCTTAAATTTTTAAATTTAAAGGCTTTTAAAACAAGTTTAAAATTATTTTTTTATGGGTGTTTTAGAAATCCAAACTTTATAATTACTGTTATTTGTGCTTTCTGAGTGAATCGTTAAATTTTTATTCTTTTTTAATAATGCTATTGCTTTATCAGAGTGTATTGGCTCTTTTTCGTAATAAAATTTTGCTCCTTTTTTAGCCATTTCAATCACTTGGTCTAAATGATTT
This sequence comes from Polaribacter sp. R77954, assembly GCF_044595335.1. GTDB lineage: Bacteria > Bacteroidota > Bacteroidia > Flavobacteriales > Flavobacteriaceae > Polaribacter. The sequence goes on along the minus strand of NZ_CP138992.1, from coordinate 3,004,043 downwards.
TTTGGTGGAGGTGGAGGAGCAAAGTCATTTCCAGTTCTTTTTTTCCAAGCTTTATAAGCTTTTTTTGATCTTAAAATCTCTTCTTCAGATGCATTAGGAACTGGTGGTGGAGGTGGAATTAATAATTTATCTTCTTCTGTTAATTCTGATCTTAACTTATAAAAAACTTTATTGTTTTTTCTTAATTTTAAATAAGGTTTTACAGGGGTTTCAGGACGAGTTACTTTGTTTTTATCAGCTTTAGACATTCTAAAATACATACCACCTAAATCTGAAAATTCTCTATCTATTTCTTTTTGCTCTTTGTTAGTTTTAAAAACATAATGTTTACCTGTGCTCTTTAACTTTTCAAAAATAAGATGTTTCTTTTTGTATTCTTTTACAATATCAAGATTTACTAATTTTCCATTTAAATAATACCTAGCTATTCTTTCATTTTTATCAAAAGTGTAATAGTATTTATCACTATTTATAGTGATGTACCAGTTTTTATGAAATTTAGGATCCTCCTGAATTTCTATTATTTTGATGTTTCCTTTATCCTCTTGAATTTCAATTATATTATGATCTTCTTTAATATAGTTCATAAATTTCTCCACTCGCTTTTTATTTTGAGCATTAAAATAGGCTGTAGTTTCTAAATTAGCCTGATTTTCTTGCGGAAAACGTTTGCTTCTTGCATTTTTATAAACGTGACTATTAAAATACCTAGCAAAATCTGTGTGTTTGTAAGTATTTAAAAGTTCGTTTTTAACTACTTTTCCATCAATCCAAACAGCAAACTTCTCACTGTTTTTTAAAGCTTCAAATTGAGCTTTAGATGGAATTATTCTTTTTGATTTTAAAGGAGGAGGAGGCATCAATCTTGCTTTTTCCTCATCATTTAATTCGCTATATTTTTTAGAAATCGTGTTACCATTCTCACCTTTTCTTTGAATCGTTAGGTTTTTATAAAAGTAATTTTTATAGATTTCCGAATTTGATAAATCATCTTTTTTAAAAGGTACATCCTCAACAATTGTTTCTACATTTTCTTGTACTTCTTGCGCTTCAACTCTTTCTGCAAAGAGGAAGACAAATCCTGCTAAAAGCGGAATTACCGCCAGTTTTTTCAACAAGATTTTTTTGCCTGAACTTTGTGTGGTCATCATTTTTAATCTTTTTTTAGTAAGTGAATAATTCAAATTACTGGCCAAGTAATATTCGTTTTTCCAAGCAGCTTTATTTACCAATAAGTGCTGATATTGGATTGTGTTTTTATGTTGATGAATTACACGCTCATCTGCCAAAAATTCGTGATTTAGTTGCACCGCTTTTTTTAGCAAAATAAAGAAAGGGTTTATCCAAAAAATGGCATGTAATAATTCTAAGAGTATTATATCTAAGGTGTGTTTTTGTGTAACATGTGTAAGCTCGTGTGTAAAAAGTTCTTTTTCAATCTTTTTATTTTCATAATCATTTTTGTTGATGAAAATATAGTTCCAAAATGTATGAGGTAATATTTGATCATCAACCAAAATTAAAATTGCTTTTTGATAAGGAATTGCTGTGTTTTTCTTTGTTTTATGAATTATATTGAATAAATTTTTACCCAAGCGAATGCATAATATTGCTGATATTATAAAATATATGATGATTAAAATTGAATTGTAATCAAAAGTATTTTCAATAATAATTTCTGTTGGAATATTTTCGGTATGGTAAGCTATATTTGAAGTAGTTGCATTTTCTATAATGATGGGTGCTGCATCAATATAAATAACATATAAAGGTGCTAAAAATGAAAAGAACACACTGCCTATTAAATAGAATCGATTAAAATTATGCATTTTCTCTCTTTCTAAAACTAAGTAATAGAAAAATAAAAGCAATGCTAAACAAGTTGCTGATTTTAAAAGATATGCAATCATTTTTTTTGTTTTTTAATTTGAGAATCAATTACTTTTTTTAATTCTTCTAATTCATCAGTAGATAAATTTGTTTCTTTTGTAAAAAAAGATGCAAACTGACTAGCAGAATCATTGAAGAAATTTTTGATTAGACCATTTACGTGTTTCGAAAAATAATCTGTTTTTTTTATGATTGGGTAATATTCTCTAGATTTTCCGAATAATTTATAATCTATAAAACCTTTGTCTTTAATTCTTTTTAAAAGAGTTGCAACAGTTGTAGTTGCTGGTTTTGGTTCTGGAAAATCTTCTAATAAATCTTTTAAAAATGCTTTTTTACGCTTCCATAAATATTGCATTAATTGCTCTTCTGTTTTTGATAATTGCATCCTTATAAATATTTCACTCTACAAACATAGAATAAAAATTTTAATTCTACAAATGTAGAGTTAAAATAGTTTTTACTTTTTATACCTTTGATTTTATAAAAAAGAAATAGAATGAAACGAATTTTACTATTAGCATCAATACTAATAATGGCATCTTGTGCATCAAAAAAGTTTAATGAAAAATGGTTAAAAAAAGAAGCTCCAGCAACTTTTAAAGCAAGATTTGAAACTACAAAAGGAATTTTTGATATTGAAGCCAAAAGAGAATGGTCTCCAAAAGGAGTAGATCGATTGTATCAACTAATTAAAAATGATTATTATGTAGATGTTGCTATTTTTAGAGTGGTGCCCAATTTTGTGGCTCAATTTGGTATTCATAATGACACGTTAATCCATAATGCATGGCAAAAAAGAGGCCTTGAAGACGAACCTGTTTTAGAAAAAAATGCCAAAATGACAATTTCGTTTGCTAGAGGTGGTGTAAGTTCAAGATCAAATCAAATTTTTATCAATTTAAAAGATAATTTTCGGTTAGATAAGTTAGACTATTCTGGTGTCACTGGTTTTCCTGTGATTGCTAAAGTTATTGATGGTGAAGAAAATGTTTTAAAATTTTACGATGGTTATGGTGATGAATTAGGCCGTAAACAAGGCAGAATAACTAAAGAAGGGAATGCTTTTTTAAAAGAAAACTACCCTAAAGTTGATTATATTTTAAAGGCTTATATTTTAAAGAAATAGAACTAAAAAAGGGAGTGATTCACTTTGAATCACTCCCTTTTTATATATTTATCTCGTTCCTTTTTAAAAAAGCCCGTTAATTTGTGCGTCTATTCTATCAATAATATAACCCAAATCTTCTTGATTTGAAACAAAATCTAAATTATCTACATCAATTACTAAAAGTTTTCCTTTGGTGTATTTAGCAATAAAAGCTTCATAACGTTCATTTAATCTGCTTAAATAATCAATACTAATAGAGTTTTCGTAATCTCTACCTCTTTTATGAATTTGCCCTACTAAGGTAGAAATATCTGCACGTAAATAAATTAACAAATCTGGTGGAGAAATTAGATTTTCCATCAACTCAAAAAGAGAACTATAATTGCTATAATCTCTATTGGTCATTAAACCCATTGCATGTAAATTGGGTGCAAAAATATGTGCATCTTCATAAATGGTTCTATCTTGAATAATGCTTTTACCTGTTTTTCTTAATTCTAATATTTGTCTAAAACGACTGTTTAAAAAATAAACCTGTAAGTTAAAAGACCAACGTTCCATTTCTCCATAAAAATCATCTAAATACGGATTTTCGTCAACAGACTCAAAATGAGGTTTCCATTTGTAATGTTTAGCTAAAAGTTTGGTTAGTGTGGTTTTACCAGCCCCAATATTACCTGCAATTGCAACGTGCATAGTTGTAAAAGTTCTAAAAGATTAAAAAAAAGAGATGCCAAAGGTACTAAAAAATATAGGGTATCAGAATTACTAACAAATTAATTTGTATCCAAAGCCACGTACATTTAAAATTTGAATGTTGCTATCCTTCTTCAATTTTTTGCGCAATTTACTGATAAAAACATCCATACTTCTGGCATTAAAAAAATCATCATTCCCCCATAATTTATTTAAAATAAAGGTTCTATCTAAAACTTCATTTTTCTTTTCAATAAGGTAAAATAAGAGTTGTGCTTCTCTATGCGTTAAATTTTCTACGTTTGATGCATGAGTCAAAGTTTGTTTGGTAAAATTGAAAATATATTCGCCAATTTTAAGAGTTTCTACATTGGTTTTTAGTACAATTCTATTGAGTAAGGCTTTGATTCTCACAATCAATTCTTCCATAGAAAAGGGCTTTTTTAAGTAATCATTTCCACCATGATTAAACCCCTCAACCACATCACTTACCTGAGATTTTGCTGTTAAAAAAATAATAGGAATATTTTTATTTTCTTGCCTTATTTCTTTAGCCAAAGTAAAACCGTCTTTTTTGGGCATCATAACATCCAACACCAAAATATCTGGTTGTTCTGTTTGATAAATTTGATACGCTTCTTCGCCATTTTCTGCATGATAAACCACAAAATTTCTAGTTTCTAAACTCTCTTTTACAATCATTCCTAAACTAGCTTCATCTTCAGCTAAAAGCACTTTTATTTTAGACATTGGGTATGATAATTTTAAAAATGGTTTGGTTTTTGTTGGAATAAAGCACAATGCTTCCTGCATGTTTTTCAATAATTTTTTTACAATAATACAAGCCAATTCCAAAGCCTTTTACATCGTGTGTATTTCCTTTTGGGACTCTGTAAAATTTGTCGAAAATCTTTTCTTGTTGATTTTTTTCAATTCCATTTCCATCATCAGCAATGGTTATTTCTGTAGATTTTAAAATAGAGTTAATATTGATGTCTATTGTATTTCCACCATATTTTATGGCATTGTCTATTAAGTTAGAAATTACATTTTCGAAATGAAAAACATCAACATTTACATAATTTGGTTGTAAGTTCCACGAAAAATGCAGCTCTTTGTTATTGGCTAATAATTGGTGTTTTTTTACTAGTTTATCTGTCATTTCAACCACATCAATAGTTTCTTTTTTTAGCATTAATTGTTCACTATCTAAAGTAGCAGTTTCTAACAATTTTTCTACCATTTGATGCAGTTTTTTTAATTGTACAGCAGACATTGCCAAATATCTTTGGGTTTTTTCTTTATCATCAATTACATTAAAATTTTCAATAGCTTCAATAGCTGTAGATACTGTAGCAATTGGCGTTTTAAATTCGTGTGTAATATTGCTAATTAAATCGTTTTTAATGGTAGCCAATTCTTTTTGTTGATTAATGATTTTTAATAAATAAAACAAACAAGAAATAATTAATAAAGACAAAATTAACGATAGAAAAATGCCACCAAAACTCCTTTTAAGGGCTTCGTAATTGGGGTTGCTGTAATATAATTTATAAGATTGATTGTCTTTTAAATAAGTAGATTTTGAGTTTGCTGAGAATTTTTTATTTACTAAAGTAGTGTCTTTTGTTCTTTTAAAAATGGTGTCATTTTTTAAATGATGAAAACTTGTTTTTAAGTAAATGCCTTTGATGTGTAATTGATTTTCTATTAAAGAATCTATTGTATTGTAATCTAAAGATTGATCTAAAAACGAAACAAAAATGGGTTTTAGGTTGGTAATTAGTTTTAAACTATCTGCAGCTGCTTTACCTTTAAAATATTTTACTGAAGTTTTGTTGCCGTTTTTATCAAAATGAATTCCGTTTTTATCATCTGTAAATTGGGTATAGGAAGTAGTTGAATCATTCTTCCATCGTAAACGCAGTAAAGAATCTTTTTTCCAATTCAGTTTAGTAACAAATTCTCTTGTACCAAGCATTAAAGAATCTCTTTTTTCTTGAGATAAATTTTCATCCGAAGAAATTTGAATACTATTAATGGTAAATTTAGGTTTCAGGTTCTCTTTAGAATTTGGAGTGTTTTTTATTTTAGAAATTATAGAATCGAAAGAAGTATTGCTTTTAAGTTTTACAGTTTGGTCAGCATCTGTATCGTTATTAATAATGGTTAAAAAATTGCTTTTTGCTAAAGTAGAAAAGTATTCTTCAATTGCATTGTCTAAACTTAGCTGAATTTCGTTAGCAACTCTTTGCTTGTTTTCTTGGTAGTTTTTGTAATTCCAGTAAAACTGAACCCCAATTGTTGTAATAATTGTGAGGGCTATTAAGTAAAAAAGCCATTTGTATTTTTGGGTATTCATATTACAAATATAGGTTCTAATTTTAAGAAAATTAATTGGTTAACACTCGTTAACGTTCGTTAACCTTAAAAAGTAAATTGATGTTGCATCTTTGTACTGTAATCCAATAAAACAATTCATTATGAAAAAACTTACAACAGTAATTCTATTATTATGTACAACAATTGTGTTAGCACAACATAAAAAAATTACCTTAAATGAATCTATTAATACAGCAACAGATGTAAAAATAAGTTCTATGACTTTTACTGTAGATACTGTTAAAGAATTGGAAAGTATAGATTGGAATAATGTAAAAGCTATCTTTGAAAACAATAAAGACGAGGAACTTATAAAATTGAGTTTTGGAATTGATTTAAAAAAATCTATAAATAAAAAAGGTGCTATTACAGGTAAATTTTCTGTTGAAGGAAAATCTGAAAATATTAATGATTTAATAATTAAATCAAAAAAAGGAATTAACGGACTAATAAAACTTTACAAAAAATACGAAAACGAATAAATTATGAAAACCACTACAACAATATTGGCATTACTATTAGCTACAGTAATAAATGCACAAAATTTTACAGGCAAAGCTACTTATAAAACCAGTAGAAAATCTAATGTAAAATATGGAGAAAATCAAGAAGGCATTACCGATAAAATGCAAGAAGAGTTGCAAAAAAGGTTACAAAAAATGAATCAAAAAACATTTATTTTAGAGTTCGACAAAACGAGTTCGGTTTATAAGGAAGAAGAAAAACTAAAAACACCTAATCCAAAAGCAAACAGAACAGGAGTTGTAGTTATGAATCTTGGTGGTTCAGGTAAAGGAAGTACTTATTATAAAAACCTTAAAGAAAAACGTTTTGCAAATCAAACAGAAATTATGGGCAAGGTTTTCTTAGTTAAAGACGCTTTACCTGTTTATGATTGGAAAATGACTACTGAAACAAAAAATATTGGACAATACACCTGTTATAAAGCAACCTATACAGAAGAGGTAGAAAATAAAAAAATTAGTTTTATTAACGGTGAGACTAAAGAAACTGTAACCAAAGCAACTAAAGTTACTACAGCTTGGTATACGTTACAAGTACCAATTAGTAATGGCCCAAAAAACTATCAAGGTTTACCTGGTTTAATTTTAGAAATTAATGATGGTAAAAATCTAATAGTTTGTACAGAGATTGTTTTAAATCCAACAGAAATCATAAAAATCCAAGAACCAGAAAAGGGAAAAGTAGTTACTCAAAAGAAATTTGATGAAATTCAAAAACAAAAAACCAAAGAAATGATGGAAAAGTTTAAAAGTAGAAATGGCGTAGATATTGGTGGAGGAATTAATATTAAAATGGGTGGCTAAAATCATTTGTTAAACTTTTCCTAACGTCTTTAAACTTTTAAGTTTTTTTTAAGTCTTACAGAATATTATAACAGGTACTTTTGTAAAAACTAAAAAAAATGAAACCATTACTTACGCTAGTTTTAATGCTAGCAACGATTACAACCTTCGCTCAAAAAGATTTTCAAGGAAAAGCAACTTACATGTCTAAAACTACTGTTGATATGAGTATGTTTGGAGATAAAATGACAGAGCAACAGAAACAAGAAAGGCTCGCTAGAATGAAAAACTTTTTAGAGAAAACCTACACATTAAGTTTTACTAGATCAGAATCTTCATTTAAAGAAAATGTAAAGTTAGATGCTCCAGGTGCTTCACGATCTAGATGGGGAGCTAGTAATGGTCAAGGTTCTATTTACAAGAATTTAAAAGAAAAAGAAATGATAGAAGACATTGAAAGTTTTAGCAAACGTTTTCTAATTGTAGAAGAAATGGAGCAGCCCAAATGGCAATTAGGTACCGAAACAAAAAAAATAGGCCAGTATACTTGCTACAAAGCCACTATGACCACTGTTGATACCAAAATTGATTGGGGTAGTATTTTTAGAAGAGGAAGAAGAGGAAACCAAGCCAAAGATTCTACAAAAACTGAAAAGAAAGACGAAATTAAGTTGTTAAGTGTAACTGCTTGGTACTCTCCGCAAATACCTGTTAGTTCTGGCCCTGAAAGTTATTGGGGATTACCTGGTTTAATTTTAGAACTAAATGCTGGTAGAACAACTATGCTTTGTACAGAAATTGTATTAAATCCTGAAGAAGCTATGGAAATTAAAAAACCTAAAAAAGGTAAAAAAGTAAACAGAGAAGAGTACAACGAAATTGTAAAAGTAAAAACAGAAGAACTTAAAGAACGTTTTCAAAACAGAAGCAGAGGTGGTGGTGGAAGAAGGTTTTAAAAAACGCTTCAGTAGCTTTTAACCCAACTCAATTAATTCAAATCAAACAAATGAAAAGATTATTACTTATCACCATTTTTATGGTGTCATGGGTATCTAGTGCCCAAATTAAATACACAGGGGTTGTAAAAGACTCTATTGGAGAGCCTTTAGAAATGGCTAATATTATTGCTTTAGATACTGTTGCTAAAACCATTGCATCTTATGGTTTTTCTGATGCCAATGGTAGCTTTAAATTAGATTTAAAAAAGAACACCATTTACAATATTAAAATTAGCTACGTAGGTTTTAAAGAAATTAGTGAGTTTGTAAAAACAAACACTACCAATATCACTAAAAACTACACCATGTATGAAGATAATATGTTAGATGGTATTAACATTGTTGCTAAAATGCCAGTAACAGTTAAAGGAGATACTATTATTTATAATGCAGATTCTTTTAAAAATGGTTCTGAACGAAAGTTAAAAGATGTAATAGACAAACTACCTGGTGTAGAAATTAACGATGATGGCCAAATAGAAGTAGAAGGAAAAGCGGTTGAAAAAATTATGGTAGATGGTAAAGAATTTTTTAGTGGAGACACAAAACTAGCTACTGAAAACATACCTTCTAATGCTGTAGATAAAATTCAAGTTTTAAGAAATTATGGTGATGTAAACCAATTAAAAGGAGTTCAAAACAACCAAGACAGAGTTGCCATAAACATCAAATTAAAAGAAGGTAAAAAGAACTTTTGGTTCGGAGATATTTTAGCAGGTGCAGGAGATTCTCCAGACACAGGTTTGTATCTATTTCAACCTAAACTATTTTATTATACACCCAAATACACCATTAATGTTATTGGTGATGTAAATAATATGGGAGAAGTAGTTATTGGTAGAAGAGAAGCAAGAAGTTTTGGAGGAAGCTTTAGAAGCCAAAGTCCATCCAATGGAACAAATATTAGTACACCTGATGCAGGTATTGGTATTTTAAACGCCAGTGCTAGAAACGCCAATAGAATAGAAACAAAATTATCTGCTTTAAACTTTAGTTATTCTCCGAATTCAAAATTAGATTTAAGTGGATATTTAATTTGGTCTGGAAACAGCAATGGACAAAGAAACATCAATTCTATCGATTATGTAGATCCTGATACCCCAGATGATGTTGTAGACAATACTACAGACCAAACCAGTAATATAGGTTTATTCAGGTTTAGTACTATCTACAAAAAAGATTTTAACAATCAATTAAACTACAATATTACAGGTCGTTTAACAAACGAGTTTAGAACAGATAATGTAAACTCTCAGGTTTTAAGTGACATTACAGAAACAGAAAGAGCAACACCTTTTACTATAAATCAAGATTTTAGTTATTTTTATACAGCTAGTGAAAAGAGTATTTTTGCGTTAGAAGTACAGCATTTATTGCAAGACGAAGATCCTTTTTATATTGCATCTTTAGAGAATGACCCAAATAACAATGATAATGATCCAGATGGTGATATGCCTCCAGATGGTTTTGATGATGCAGCAGAATCACTAGGTTTAGACAGAAGTTTAACTTTTTATGATTTAGAACAAGACAGACGTGTAAAAACAAACCAACTAAATGCAAAATTAGATTACTATTACATTTTAAATCAAAAAAGTAATTTGAATTTTGTTGCAGGTACTATTTTAAGTAATCAAAGTTTTAATTCAGAGTTTTTTCAATTAGGTACTACTAACATACCAAATCCAGAAATTGATGGTATAGAAGATGAACAAATTAACAACGATACCGAATATAAATTTACAGATATTTATGCTGGTTTAAGATACCGTTTAAAAACCGGAATTTTTACAATTACTCCAGGTTTTACTGCGCACTCTTACAATTCTAATAATACACAATATGGTACAGAGTTTTTTCAGGACACCTTTTTTAAAGTGCTGCCAGAATTTGAAGCCATTGCACAATTTAAAAGAAGCGAGAGTTTAAGGTTTACCTATAAACAAGAAGTTAATTTTACAGATGTTAGTCAAGTTGCCAGAGGAATTGTAGCTAACAATTACAACTCGTTTTTTGCTGGTAATTCAGAGCTTTTAAATGCTAATTTTCATAACGTAAGTTTAAACTATAGTAGCTTTAATTTATTCAACAATAGTAGTGTTTTTGCAAGAATAAATTATAGAAAAACCATGGATCAAGTAAATAGAAACACCATATTTGAGCCAGGATCTGTAGTTTCTAGTAGTACTTCTATAAATTCGCCATTAGATAACGAAAGTTTTACAGCATTTGCAAGTTTAAGTAAAACCATCAGAAAAATAACAGCAAGATTAGGAGGTAATTTTTCGTATAATAAAAGCTACCAATTTATCAATTCTTTAGAGAACACTAACGAAAATATTTCTAGAGGTATTAATACAAGAATTGGTACCAATTTTACAAAAGCACCAAACGTTAGCCTTCGATACAATGTAAACTTTAATGATCAAAGCAACACTGCAAGAACACAAGATGTAAAAACAGTAACACACACACCATCTATTAATTTTGATGCATACATCTGGAATTCTTTAACTCTAACAGCAGATTATTCTTACACAGATCAAATACAAGATGGCGAAAGCACAAATACCTTTAGTATTTTAAATGCAAAATTAGCATACAGAAAAAATAGAGATGCCAAATTAGAATATGAGTTAATAGGTAGCAACTTATTAGCTACAGGTTCTCAGGCCTCAGTTAATCAAAGCATTATTGCTTTTACAACTAACGAACGTTTTATTTTACCTAGATTTATAAGTCTAAGAGTTCGTTACCAACTGTAAATTACAGTTTAATTTAAAAATTTTTAATGGCTCTTTTTAGAGCCATTTTTTATTTAGTTTACTTATTTTTACGCTATGAGTATTATAGCAACAAAGTCATCTTTTTACGCTGCGTTTAAGAGTTTAGGTCTGTTATATCTTTTCTTTATTGTAGGGTTGTTTTTAGATAGTTTTTACATGATAAAAATTACAAATAACGCTCAATTATATGCAAATATTCTAATGCTTACTGTTTTTACGATCACCATTTTTAAAGTAAATAAAAGACTAAAAATACAAATGCTATTTGCTGTACTCATTGGTTTTGTAGGTGAGTATTTGTTTTCTGTACTCTTAGGCATGTACACCTATAGATTAGAAAATGTGCCACACTATATTCCTTTTGGCCATGCATTTGTATATTTAGCTGTGTTACTTTTTGCAAAAGCAGCATCTATCAAAAAACACCATATAAAAATCGAGAAATTTCTGACTATTTTCATCTTTATTTATGCAAGTATATTTCTTATTATAAAGAATGATGTTTTCGGTTTTGTAATGACCATAACAACACTTTTAATTTTAAGAAATAAGCCAAGAGAACGTTTATTTTATTTAACCATGTATATTTCTGTAGCTTGCCTAGAAATAATCGGAACGTATTATAAATGTTGGTGGTGGCCCTCTACAGCTTGGAATGTCATTCCTTTTTTACCAAGCTATAATCCACCAAGTGGAATTAGTTTATTCTATTTTTTATTAGATTTAGGTACTTTATGGCTCTACAAACAAACCCATAAAATAGCTTGGAAAAGGATGAAAAATATTAGACAAATACGTTTCATTAAATCAAACTAAAAAAGAAAAATAATCGTTATAAATAAGCAAATTAGATTTTTTAAATGTCGATAAAAGTTACCTCAGTTACCAAAACATACAAATCTCAAAAAGCGTTAAACGATGTTTCTTTTTCTGCGGATAAAGGTCAGATTATTGGTTTTTTAGGGCCAAATGGTGCAGGGAAATCTACCATGATGAAAATCTTAACGGGTTTTATAAAACCAAATGCAGGCAAAGTTTTGGTTGATGATATTGATGTATTACAAACCCCTTTAAAGGCTCAACAAAATATTGGGTATTTGCCAGAACATAATCCTTTATATGAAGATATGTATGTACGTGAGTATTTGCAATTCCAAGCATCAATTTTTAAGGTTGATAAAAACGAAGTTGATACTTGCATCGAAAAAGTTGGATTGGGTGTTGAAGCGCATAAAAAAATAAATCAATTGTCTAAAGGATATCAACAAAGAGTGGGTTTGGCTGCTGCTATTTTACACAATCCTTCTGTATTGATTTTAGATGAACCCACAACTGGTTTAGATCCAAATCAATTGGTAGAAATTAGAGCGTTGATTAAAGCCTTAGGCAAAGAAAAAACAGTACTCTTTTCTACGCACATTATGCAAGAGGTCGAAGCGGTTTGCGATCGGGTTATCATCATCAAAAAAGGTGAAATCTTAATTGATAAAGAGTTAAAGGCACTTCAGCATAAAAATCAACAAATTATAAATGTAACTTTTGATGATGTTATTGATGAAACGCAATTGCACAAATTAGAAAATGGTATTTTGTGTGTAAACGTAAAAGAAAATACGTGGGAACTTACTTTTACTTCTCATAAAGATATGCGAGGCAAAGTGTTTGATTTTGCAAAAGATAGTAACATCAGAATCCTAGAATTAACATCAAAATCTCAAAATTTAGAAAGTTTGTTTAGAGAAATTACAAAATAAAACAAAAACGATTTGCTAAATTATTGCAAGTTTAAAAACTGATACGCTTCTAATAAAGTTGAAAAAACCAAATGACTACCAGCTGCTTTAAGCTCTGCTTCTGAGTATTGAGTTAAAATTCCTATAGGAATCATACCAGCATCTTTTGCGGCTTTTGTACCTGTTAAACTGTCTTCAAAAACCCAAAGATGTGCAAAATCGCTTTGTGTAAATCCTAAAGCTTTTGCCAAAGTCATATAAGCCTCTGGATGAGGTTTTGGTTTCTCATAATCTTGTACACCAAAAACCGTTGTAAAATTTAATGCTAAATGATGCACACTGTTCTTTAAAAACTGTTTGGTGGCATTACTAGCTATTCCATAAGGAATGTTATTTTTTGATAAATAGGTTGTAAACTCTCTTACACCTGGTAATAATTTAGGAACTGTAAAATAGGTATCTAAATGTTCGTCTTTTAAAAGATATAAAGCTTCTGTTTCTACTTCTTTACCAATAGTACTGCAATAATAATTGGCAATTTTCATTGGAGATTTTCCTGCCATTTCCTTAGGAAATGGCGGAATCTCTTTATTAAATAATTTTTTAAAGGCAGATGCCCAAGCATTATGATGGCTCTGAAAACTATTTACAACAACACCATCAAAATCAAATAAAAATCCTTTAGGCAGTTTCATTTACTAATTTTTTAGCACCCACTAATTTTGTTAAATACGGATTTAAAAATTTATTTGTTGGATCTAATTCTTGTCTAACTTCTTTAAATGCTTCCCATTTTGGATAAATAGCAGATAACTCTGCATCTTTAGCTGCAAAACGTTTTCCCCAATGTGGTCTTCCTCCATATTTCAAGAAAATAGCTTCAATGGTTTTAAAAGCTTCATAAGTATCTGCAGTGGCAGCATTTCTAGAAACACAACCCATAGTTACTGTATCATGCCCATAAGCATAACTTAACCAAGATTTATCTTGATATACAAAACGCACATCCATAGGAATATGGATAAAAGACTTATTATTCCATTGATTGATTACTGCTTTTAGCTCTTTAAAAACTTCAGGAAATTTATCTAAACTTACGGTCCATTCTGCTAATTCTAAAGTAGATCCTCTAGATTTTGTTACAGTAGCTTGGTATAAGGTACCTTTATGTTCTTTTTTAGAATTGAAAAATGCTTTGGCAATAATTTTGTTAGCAATTGCAGTTATCCAAGGAAATTTATGAGAATATTTATACAATATTTTTGAAACGGTTCTTCTATGTTTCAAATATTTAGGCCCAGTATTTTCAGTAATTTGTTTATCAGCAGCTATTTTATCACCTGTAATTACATACCCTGTATCTGTGTGAGGTAACCACAAAATTCTAAGAAAATCGTGCTTTATTAACCTACTTTTTATTTTTGGTAACCATTCGCTATCGTTTTCTGGACCTTCTTTAATATGTAAAGTATAGGCTGGCTCACATTGAAAAGTTACTGTAGACATAACACCTAACATCCCTAAAGAAACACGAACTGCATCTATTAAATCATCGTTTTTTGTAATGGTTTTTACACTTCCATCAGCCAGCACCAAATTACATTCAGTCATGTATTCAGATAACAATTTACCACTTGTACCATGAGTTCCTGTAGCTAAAGCACCACCAATGGTTATTGTGTTAATGTCTGGTAAACAAGGTATGCACCAACCTACAGACTCTACAGCTTCTAGTAATTCGCTTAAAATTAAGCCAGATTGTACTGTTATTGTTTTTGCATTATAATCATAAGAAACAATTTTATTGTAACTTGTCATATCTATCAAAACATCAGTACCTGCTGCAATATCTGCAGAAGATTGTTTGCTTCCAAAAAAACGTATTTTTTTGTTATTTGCTACAACTTCTTGAAGTTCATCTTCAGTAGTAATGTCATACTTTGTAGTGTAGTTGTACTTAAGGTTTTCATTCCAGCTAACCCAAGTTCCGTTATTTTTTTGTTTCATGATTATTTAATTTGGTTAAACAAAATTACAGAATAATAAAGTTAACCAAGTTTTTAAAGTGTTAAGAAAAACCAAAATCCATTTATCATAAAAAATCAAATCTAATTTTATGAATACAATAAAACCGAAGTTTTAAAAAAAAGAATGTGATATTTTTAAATGATAAGAAACATTCTAAGACTATTTAAATTAGTACGTAATTACATTCAATAAAGTTTTTGTATTGTAATTGAACCTGATAAAAAAACAAAATTATCATCAATTGTTCATCACTTTTTTATTGAATTGGAAAAGCAATCCCTATACCTGTTCTTAAGCCAGACCAACCTGTATTGACTTCTTGATTCGCATTATTTATAAGATACGCTTCACTATTTTCACTAAACTTTAATTTGGTACCTAAAACTAAATCAAAACCAATATTTGCTTTTAATATTAAAAAAGATATTGGGTACTCGTAATTTAGCTGCGCCCCTAAACCAAAATCAAAGGAACTAAAGTCTACTGTACTTTGTTCTATATTATCAAATATTTGCGAATAACTATCAATATTTAAACTAGAAATCATGGTAAACCCCTTAAAACCAATTCTAAAGTTTTTTTGTTTTGAAAGGTTTACGTAATAAATGCCTCCTAATGTAATGGCGTTTAACGCTTCTTCTAATCTAACTACACCAGAATAATCTGAATAAGATAGTTTGCCTCCTGTAGAATTATAGCTTAAAAATAAAGCAGTGTTAGCATCTATAATTTCATAACCTATGGTAAAACCAATATTTGCAGGAAAATCATCAATGGTTTTTAAAGGTACATTATTTAAATCTGCTTTAAATTCCTGTTGAAAGTCTGACAAACTAGAATGGGAAAATGTGTTGTAATTTGTTTCAATAAAAATCTTATCTTGTTGAGCATATACATTTAAGGCTACAGAAAAAGTAAAAAATAGGATTATTTTTTTCATCATCTAAAATCGGTTTTTTAAAAAATAATCAAATTTTAATAAAATTAAATAATCGTTTAAGAATACATATTTTCTACCATAACCATTACCTGCTACATCTAAAGTTTTCATTTGGTTTGTATTTAAATTTAGCACGCTTGCTTTAGAAAAACCACTCGAATTACTTTTAAGAAAAAGAATTTTATTGGTTGCGCTATCAAAATTAAAAGAACTTGTTTGTTCTGTTCCAGGAATTATACTTGTGGTGTTATTGTTTAAATTAAAAAAAACACAATCTCGGCCATTGACTCCTCCATAACCACCTATTTGTAGTATTAATTTATTGGTCTCTTTTAAGTATTCTAAACCATAAACTCTAGGCCAATTTTCGGTCAAAGAATGTAATAATTTAATATTATTGTTTTCTATTTTATAAATATTTCTATCAATCGTAAAATATTTATAACTAGAAAATACTTCGCTAAATTGCCTTTGTAACGATGTTATGAATTGCTTTGTGTTGGCGTTATAAACATAAATATTGTTAAAATCGTCTGTATATGTTATAAATAAAAGTCCGTTTCTATAATATGAATTAGAGGGGAATTCATCTACCAAATATTCTTTAGGATCATATTCTTTAAGTATTGATAAATTATCTTTACTAATAACAATTGATTTTAGCTTCATATCTAAAATTAAATTGGAATTATCATCAAAAATTAAACCTGGCGTAAAATACCCAAAATTACTGTCAATTTCTATTTTACTTACTATAGATAAATCATTGGAGTTTAACTTAAAAACACCAATTTTATAAGGGTAATTATTATCTATATTACTGGCATACATATAACCTGAATTTTTATCATAGATTAAATTGTTATATTGTTGATTATCGTATTTGGTACCAAAATTTACATGCCCATAATAGGTTTTATTATCAAAAATATATGCCTCTCTTTGCGGCTCAAAGCTATAGTAATGTACCAAACCTAGTACAAAATTAGTATTTACAATTAATTCACCTCCTTTATTATCTACTTGAGTTTCACCAAGACTATTAGAAAGTGTATAATTTTCGAAATTACCATATAATGGATGTTTATTCCATGTTAACTTATAACTCGTATCATTCAAAAATTCATGCTTTATTGTTATGAGTGAATCTGTAACAAAAAAGTTGTTTTCTATAGATTCTTTTTCTGTATGATTATTTGCTACTTGTATTTTATATTTAATGTTGAATTTAAGAGAAATACTATCTCTAAAAACCCCTTTTTTTATAAGACTATCTGTATCTAATAAAGGAACACGAGTTGTTCTGTAAGATTGTTTTATAAGTAAGTTTGCCTCTTTATATTTTTTTAAATCTGCTGGTACATCCCAATAAACAAATATTGAGCCTTCTTTATGTTCTACTTTAGACACTTCAATTATTTCTATTGATTTATCTACTTTAAAAGTGTAGTTTTCGGTAAATTGATACCCCTCTAAATTAAAAGTATCTGCCAAACTACCAGAACCTGATTTTAAATTGTATTGAAAATCTAAAGTATGATTACCATCATCTAAATCATCAATTTTTATAAAATAATCTCCTGTATAATTTGCGGTAGATTTCACTAGATTACCATCTAAAAAAATATTTATATTAAATAATTGATTGCCTTGGATTGGCTTAAAATTAAAACTTATTAATTTAGAATCTGTTAGGGTTTCTCCGTTTGTAAAATTTTCAAATTCAACAGAATAAGTTGGTTCTATAAGTTCAATCTCTTTATAATAATCTTCAGAAAACTCAAAGCTACAAGAAGAGTATAAAATTATAATAACAATAGGTAATAGTTTGTTTAAAATCTTTTTCATAATGTTTTACCAAAGGTACTAATTCAATTTAAAATCAATTTGCTGGTTTTGTAAAGTAGCTAACAATTCATTTGAAACTTTAATTTTTGTATTTCTACTAGGCAAGGTCATTTCAACTTTTTCTTTGGCATCCCAAATTGTAAAATTTAGCGATTGTTTACCCATGCTATTTTTTAAAATACTTTCTAAATTCAAAATATTCTCTTCGTTTACTTCTTCCACAGGAATTTTTATAGTAAGTTTTTTACACAACTCGTCCATAATATCGTGTAACAATTTCATTGAAGTAAACTTTAGTCGTGGCTCTCCTGTAACTCCTTCTTTGTTCGTCCAACCAGGTTGAATGGTACAACGTACAAATAAGAAAGAATTTGGCACTAAAAAGTGTTTCATTTTTAGGTAATCTTCGCCAAATATTCTGAATTCATTACTATCTCCATAATCTTCGATAGTAAATGCAGCCCAACCTTTACCTGCTTTAGAAACACGATGTTGTACATCTGTAACAATGCCTGCAAAAGACAAATTCATTCCTACATACTTGGCAATATCACCTTTAAAATACTGTAAAGTAGCATTGCAAAAAATAAGTTCGTTTTTAAAATCATCTAAAGGATGTGCAGAAATGTAAATACCAATAACTTCTTTTTCTTGAGACAATAATTCCATGGTTCCCCAAGTATCACAATCGGGTATGTCTGGTTCTGGAAACTGTACAGTAGACGCTTCACCAAACATAGAAACTTGCGCTGAGTTTTTATTTTCTTGGTATTTGCTACCAAATTTTAACGCGCGTTCTAAAAAGGTTAGTCCTTTTTCATCGGTTGCAAAATATTGCGCCCTGTGCGTGTCTGAAAAAGAATCAAATGCACCCGCTTTTATCAAACTATCAAAAGATTTTTTGTTCGCAGTTCTTAAATCTACACGTTTTGCCAAATCAAAAATTGAGGTGTAATTCCCATTTTCTTCACGTTCTTTAATAATGGCTTTTACAGCAGAGTTACCAACACCTTTAACAGCAGCCATACCAAAACGAACAGCACCTTCTGCATTTACAGAGAATTTTAAAAACGATTCATTTAAATCTGGCCCTAAAACTGCTAACCCCATTCGTTTACATTCTTCCATAAAAAACGATACCGATTTTATATCATTCATATTATTAGAAAGCACAGAAGCCATGTATTCTGCAGGATAATGTGCTTTTAAATACGCAGTTTGATAAGCAATCCAAGCATAACAAGTAGAATGCGATTTGTTAAAAGCGTAACTAGCAAAGGCTTCCCAATCTTTCCAGATTTTTTCTAACTTATCTTTATCATGGCCATTTTTACCAGCTTGCTCAATAAATTTGGGTTTCATTTTATCAAGTACAGCAATCTGCTTTTTACCCATGGCTTTACGTAAAACATCGGCTTCACCTTTAGTAAAATCTGCCAGTTTTTGCGAGAGTAACATTACTTGCTCTTGGTACACTGTAATTCCGTAAGTTTCTGCTAAATACTCTTCCATTGCTGGTAAATCGTATTCAATATCTTCTGTTCCGTGTTTTCTGTTGATAAAACTCGGAATATATTCCATTGGTCCAGGCCTGTACAAGGCATTCATGGCAATTAAATCTGCAAAAACGGTTGGTTTTAAAGAACGCATGTGTTTTTGCATCCCAGGAGATTCATATTGAAAAATACCTACTGTTTCTCCTCTTTGGAAAAGCTCATACGTTTTTTCATCATCTAAAGGAAAATTTTCAGGATCTAATTCTACACCATGTTTTGCTTTTACAATTTTTACAGTATCTTTAATTAATGTAAGCGTTTTTAATCCTAAGAAATCCATTTTTAACAAGCCTGCAGATTCTACAACAGAGTTGTCAAATTGGGTTACATACATGTCTGAATCCTTAGCCAAAGCAACAGGGACATAATTTGTAATATCACCAGGAGTGATGATTACACCACAAGCGTGAATACCTGTATTACGAACAGAACCTTCTAAAATAGTCGCTTTATTTATGGTTTCTGAAGTTAAATCATTACCATAAGACATGTTTTTTAGTTCTTCAACTAGCTGTTTTTCTTCAGCTCGCAAGCCATCAACTTTACCTTTACTTTTAGCATCATCACCAAAAATGTTTTTTAGTTTGATACCCGGAATTAATTTTGCAATTCTATCGGCTTCAAAAAGCGGTAAATCTAAAACTCGGGCTGTATCTCTAATGGATGATTTTGCAGCCATGGTACCATACGTAATAATTTGTGCAACTTGATTGGCACCATATTTATCAATTACATAGTCCATAACTCTGCTTCGTCCTTCATCATCAAAATCAATGTCTATATCTGGCATCGAAACACGCTCAGGATTTAAGAAACGCTCAAAAAGTAAATCGTATTTAATAGGATCTATATTGGTAATCCACAAACAATATGCAACTACAGAACCAGCTGCAGAACCACGTCCAGGACCAACAGCAACATCCATTTTTCTGGCTTCTCGAATAAAATCTTCTACAATTAAAAAGTAACCAGGATAACCTGTTTTTTCGATAACCTCTAACTCAAAATCTAAACGTTCTTTAATTGCAGGGGTAATTTCTCCATAACGTTTTTTGGCTCCTTCAAAAGTTAAGTGTTTTAAAAAATTATTTTCTCCACGTTTTCCTCCATCCTTTTCATCTTCGGCATCTTTAAATTCATCAGGAATATCAAAAGCAGGCAATAAAACATCTCTTGCTAAGGTGAAAATTTCAATTTTATCAACAATTTCTTGAATGTTACTAATGGCTTCAGGAATATCTGCAAACAAGGTTTTCATTTCATCTGAAGACTTAAAATAGTATTCTTCATTAGGCAAACCATATCTATAACCACGTCCTTTACCTTTTGGTGTAGCTTGTTTTTCGCCATCTTTTACACACAATAAAATATCGTGTGCGTTGGCGTCTTTTTTCTCTAGATAGAATGTATTATTGGTTGCAACAATTTTAACATCGTGTTTTTTTGAAAACTTTAATAGAGTTTCATTCACAATGTTTTCATCTTGCTGATTGTGGCGCATCAACTCGATATAAAAATCATCTTGAAACTCTTGTTTCCACCATAACAAAGCTTCTTCTGCTTGGTTTTCTCCAAGATTTAGAATTTTACTTGGTACTTCTCCATATAAATTACCCGTTAAAACAATAATATCATCTTTGTATTTTTTGATGATTTCTTTATCAATTCTTGGCACATAATAAAATCCATCAACAAAAGCAATGGATGACATTTTTGCCAAATTATGATACCCTTTTTTGTTCTTGGCTAATAAAACTACTTGATAACCATTGTCTTTTTGTGATTTATTTTTATGATCTTCGCAAACATTAAATTCGCAGCCAATAATTGGTTTTATTGGGTTTTCTGCGCTTTTATTATGATTTAAAACAGCACTTACAAAGTGAAATGCAGCCATCATATTTGCAGTATCTGTCATAGCCACTGCAGGCATATTATCTTTTGCTGCAGCTTTTACAATGTTGCCAATTTGCATGGTAGATTGTAAAACAGAATATTGCGTATGATTGTGTAAATGTGCAAATTTTACATCTTTTAATTCCGCCAAACCTTCTGATGTAGATTTGGTTTCTTTATCGTCTTTTAATTTTTCTAGACGTTTACGAATTTTATCACTCTCTTTTTTTAGATTGATGTGTTGCAAACCAATAACCTGAATGGGTTTTGGATTGGTTTCAGAGAAATTTTTAAAATAATCTGCATCAACATCTAATTGTTCTTTGGTAAATTCTCTTAAACGAATTAATTCTAAAAAACAACGAGTAGTCGCTTCAACATCGGCAGTTGCATTATGGGCTTCACCAAAACCAACACCAAACAAATGATTGTGTAATTCTGTTAACGTTGGTAATTTAAATTTTCCTCCACGTCCTCCAGGAATTTGACACATTTGCGCTGTTTTTTCAGTACAGGTATCTAAAACAGGTAGTTTGGTTAGGTTATTATCAACACCCAATCTATGGAATTCACACCCCATAATATTTAAGTCAAACTCTACATTTTGACCAACTACAAATTTGGTTTTCTGTAAAGCTTCATTAAATAGTTGTAAACCTTTGTCTAAATCAATGCCTTGTTCATCTGCCAATTCTGTTGAAATGCCATGAATTCTTTCAGCATCATAAGGAATATTAAATCCCTCTGGTTTAATTAAAAAATCATTGTGCTCTAACAAATTTCCCATTTTGTCATGCAATTGCCATGCAATTTGAATACATCTTGGCCAATTGTCTGTATCTGTAATGGGTGCATTCCAACTTTTAGGTAAACCTGTAGTTTCTGTATCAAAAATTAAGTACATAAATGATTTTTATCTGATGATTTTGGAGAGTTAAAAATACAAAATGATTGAGGACTTCATCTCGAATTCTTTTGAGGACTTATCAACAATAACTAATTTTATGTTATGACGAAAAAATAGCACGATTACATTAAAATTTTACTCCATTAAGTAATCACCATCATCTGAAAAAATAGTAGCAATACACAAAAACGTTTTAATTATCTTTGCGAAAAGAAACTTAACAAATGAGTAATTTAATTGCACCTTCAATTTTAGCGGCAGATTTTGCCAATTTACAGAAAGACATAGAAATGGTAAACAATAGTGAGGCAGATTGGTTTCATATTGATATTATGGATGGTGTTTTTGTACCCAACATTTCGTTTGGAATGCCTGTTTTAAAAGCAATTGCAAAGCACGCTACAAAAACGATTGATGTGCATTTAATGATTGTAGATCCTGACAGATACATAAGTACTTTTGCAGATTTGGGTGCAGCTATTTTAACGGTACATTATGAAGCTTGTACACATTTACACAGAACCATTCAAGCTATAAAAACAGCTGGAATGAAAGCAGGAGTTGCTTTGAATCCGCATACGCCTATTGCAGTTTTAGAAGACGTAATTGCTGATTTAGACGTGGTGTGTATTATGAGTGTAAACCCTGGTTTTGGAGGACAATCTTTTATTGAAAACACCTACAAAAAAGTAAGTCAATTAAAACATTTGATTGAATTTTCTGAGTCTGATTGTCAAATAGAAATTGATGGCGGAGTTACGAGTGTAAATGCAAATGCTTTAATTGAAGCAGGTGCCAATGTTTTAGTTGCAGGTAGTTTTGTTTTTAAAAGTGATGACCCAACAACTACTATTGCAGAGTTAAAAGCGATTGTTGGGTAATTTGTATGCAGTTGTAGACATAGAAACCACAGGAAATGGATACAAAGGTCAGAAAATAACTGAAATATCTATTTTTATTTTTGATGGCAAAGTGGTGGTAGACGAGTTTACGTCTTTAGTAAACCCTGAGCAAAACATTCCACCTTTTATCACCAATTTAACAGGCATAACCAATACAATGGTTCGTTATGCACCTAAATTTTATGAAATTGCAAGAAAGGTAGAAGAAATAACCAAAGACACTATTTTTGTAGCCCATAATGTAAACTTTGACTATAACATTATTAGAGATGAATTTAAAAACTTAGGCTTCGATTTTAAACGAAAAAAACTCTGTACAGTACGTTTAACTAGAAAAATTATGCCTGGTTTACGATCATACAGTTTGGGTAATATTTGTGCTGATGAAAACATTCCAATCAATGGAAGACACAGAGCAAAAGGTGATGCAGAGGCAACTACAGAATTGTTTAAAAGATTGCTAGAAAGAGATGATAAATTTATTATCAATTCCTTTTTAAATCCACGTTCAAGGCAAGCCACTTTACCACCACTTTTAGACAAAAAAATAGTAGATAATTTACCTGAAACTTTTGGAGTATATTATTTTAAAAACACCGCTAAAGAAATTATCTATGTGGGTAAAGCCAATAATATCAAACAAAGAGTAATCAGCCATTTTTATGATAAAAAGAAAAAAGAGCGAGAATTATGTATGGAAACTGCTCACATTTCTTTTACAAAAACTGGTAGTGAAATTTTGGCATTGCTATTAGAATCTTCAGAAATAAAAGATATTTATCCAAAATACAATCGTTCTCAAAAAAACAAAAAAGAGGCAATTGGACTCTTTTGTTATGAAGACCAAAAAGGAGTAACTCATTTGGCTTTTAATCGAATAAAAATAGTACCAAACCCAATTATGAGTTTTTATTCTTTAGCTGAGTGCAGAAATTTCTTAGAAAAACTATGTGAAGAGTTTAGTTTGTGCCCTAAATATTGTCATTTACAAAATAATGTAAAAGCCTGCTTTCATCATCAATTAAAAACATGTAAAGGCGTTTGTTGTGATAAAGAATCTGTTAAGAATTATAATATTCGTGTACAAAAAGCCATAAATTCTATTGGTTTATCTTTAGAAAACAGTGTAATTAAAGAACAAGGAAGAACTGAAAATGAAATTGGCTTTGCATTAATTTTAGGAGGTGTTTATCAAGGTTTTGGTTTTATAGATAAAGTTATTGCAGATGGTTTTAAAAACCCAGAAGACTATCAATTTTACGTGCAACCTAAAAAAGATAATAGAGATATTCAGCGAATATTAGCAGCATATATTAAGAAGAAAGAAGAGGCTATGCTTTTGTAAATTAAATAATGGATGAAGATGGAATAGCACATGCATCTTGATGCAACTTTAAAAAGTTCAGTAACTTTTGATGCAAAGTATTGATACTTCTTACACGAAATACAAATACTTTTTGTTAAATATTGTAGTATTTTTAATAGAAAGTACTAATATTTTTGGATAAAAGTACTAGTATATTTATGTAAAAGTTGTAGTATTTTTTACAAGATCTTAAAAACTAAGGGTTTTGCTGAGTTTTACAGACACTAATCAAATATACAAAAAAAGAGCTTTTCTGTTTATAATTGCCTTAGGAAATTAATCAACCCCAAAAAGGATAAGTAAATTAAGTTAATTCATTCATTTTAGCTTAAAACACAACAATTGGTCTTGATTCTATACTACGTATGCTTATTTCATTAAAAGTCATAAAAAAAGCCCCATTAACATGGAGCTTACTTTGTAGCGGAAACTGGACTCAAACCAATGTCCGTCCACTGACGGACAAGAGCCCGACAAAAAACTCAATTTTATCCCTATTTTAGCTATATTTTGATTAAATCGTGTATGAAAGTGTGTACTCTAATTTTGTATAATTTTTCTATCCAGATAATAGACAAAAAATTACACTAATTTACAATCAATATTTTTAAGAAGTTCATACTCTTTTTCAATTAAAGAAGCTTATCAATCAACCTTATTTCTAGCCAAATTTAACTATTTTTCTAATTTATTTTAACTCTCTTATTATCTGGTTTAATAATTTCTTATTCCTTATTTGTACTTTCTATGAATTGTTGTTCTATAAAAATTTTGAAAAATTTAGAGTTAATTTTATGTATGATTAATGCTAAATAAGTAATAAAGCTAAAAAATAACAACTTTTGAATTCATAATATTATAGGCTATTTTATATTATGCAGTCATGGCTACTTGGAGTTTGGGGAAAAGTACCATAAATACCCGTTTGTAAATTTAGCTTTGAATTAGTTTAAAATAGTAAATTTTTTGGACTAATTTTTTTTGACAGAATAATGGGGTTCTATGTTAATATTTTACTATTTATTATTTGTAAAAAATCTAGTTATTTGATTAATTAAAAATACTTACCATAAAATATATGTACTTACATATTCTTGCTCTCTACAAAGCATAAAACCAAGCCATATAAACCATATAATTTGCAGCATTCCAAAAACACCAACAAAACCATAAAAATATGGTAATACTGTTATAAAGACTATTGACCCTAGAAGCAAAGAAAATAAATTGAAATATTTATTCCAATATTTACTTTTTAATGCAATTACACCTATACAAAACACCCAAATACCACCTAATAATTCTACACCACCACTAAGAGCATCTTGAATGATTTGGATAGTTGTAAAAATGACATGAATGCTTTCAATATCAACTTTCATTTGGCTAATTTTCTCTATACCTACTGTAAATATGAATCCACTAGCCATCACAAAAGCAGCCCAGATATACCCAACTATCGAAGCAAAATCACTTAAACTATTCTTTTTAAATAAGTTCTTTACCATTGAAACAAGTGGAATAAGCAGTACTCCAAAAAGTACATAAATGGTCAGATACCAAAATTGTAAACTCACTTTATTACTCATATAATAGGCTATTTGTTCTTTTTTATCGAGCTTTCCATCAATTAGTGGACTAAAAAAAGTAAAAAGACAAACAAAGCCTATGATATAACAACATGCCAAACTTAAAGAAATGTAGGCGCTTCTTTTAGTTCTCATTTTCTATGATTTTGAGAATTTCAAAAACTAATATCATTGCACTTTTTGAAGCTTCCAATTTATTCAAAGAACCTGTAATATACGTGTCAAGCTGGGGATTATACCATAAAAATGATGCTGTACTACCCGAATGTCCAATAAGTTTGAGTTTATTGTCTGTATTTGTTAATGTACCTACTGAAACTTTTCTTATGCCATAACCATAATCCATTCCTTTGGTTTCCTTTACCCAATGTTGCATAGCCAATCGAGTTTCTTTCTTCACAATTTTATCATTATTAAAAGCTTTAAAAAATGAAATTAAATCATTCGTGGTAGTCACCAATCCACCACCACCCCAATCTGCACTCAGACTTGTTAAAGATGACAATTCTGATTCGCCTGCATAAAATGGTACTATCGGTAGTGTTTTATTTATTGATGTGGATTTTAAATTTATATAAGAGTTATTCATTTCTAAAGTTTCAAATATATTTTCCTTAAAAAACTCATCTAAAGTTAGACCACTAACATGCTCTATAACCAATGCTAAGAGTACATACCCTGTATCTGTATAGTGAAATGCATCACCAGGTGCAAAATGCGGTTGCATTTTCATTTTAGTAAAATCAATCAATTTCTCTGGCAACCATACTTTATGAGGCGCTGTTAGCACCTGATTTAAAATATTAGGGCTATTATCTTTGGTTGAATCAGAAAAGTAATCAGGTAAACCTGATGTGTGTTGTAACAAATGGCTAATCGTAATCTGTTTTGAGTAGTTTGTGTTATTGTAAACATGAAGGTTCTTTAAAAGTGTATCTGGTAGGTATTTGATGATCTTATCTTGAAACTTTAATTTCCCAGCATCTTTTAATACCCCTATTGAAACTGCAGTTAATAATTTAGTAATACTTGCTGTATAAAAGGGCGCAGTTTTACTGATTGATTCTCTTTGATTTTGATTAGGATGACTGAAGAATAGCTCAAGATTTTGAGAAGGCGAATAAATTTGTAATACCGCATTTTTACAGTTGTTACTTTCTACACTCTTGATGAAAACATCATTTATTTTTTGCGCTACATTATTTTGCATAAAGGCCTTAGACCCTATTAATACAAAAACTACCAGAAATACGTTTTTCATAATTTATGATTTAAAAATTAGAACCAACTAAAACCAATACCTACACTAAATTGTACAACATCTCTATCAATTCCATTATTGAGATTCACACCACCCAGTAGTAATTTAGATTGTACATTTAATGCAAAGTTATTCTTTCTGTAAACATCATACCCAGTACTCGCCATAACTGCAATTCCAGTGTTCCAATCGTCATTTACATTGTTTTTAATATCGTAAAGCGCAGGTGAATCTAGTGCTAAACCTGCTCCACCATGAATCCACCAACGATCTTTAACCCAGTACTGAATAGCAGGAATAAATCCACCAAAGTGTCGATCATTATCATTGACCGAATAAATCATTCCAGGAATAGAAAGTGTTAACGCCAACCGATTGTTTAACATATAACCGAATTTTAAATCTGGAAAAGAAAAAGCACCTTGTGCTTCATCAAAACTTTGAATTCCGTCACTATCTTCTGTGCTGATAATCCCACCACCAATGGCAAATTCGAACATAAACCCTTCTCTTTGAAAACTACGTTCAGGTATCGAGTTACTTTGGGCAGTTGCTATTGTTGTTATAAAAAGAAAAGCAATACTAGCTATTCTTGACATCAATTGATTTGTTTTTGATTTCATAATTTATTTATTTTATTATTATTTTAAAATTTAAAACCGATATATAAGTTAGGTTCAAAAAGGAAGTAATTTTTCCATTTGTTATCTAATTGTTTAAAAGCTTGAGGTGTTTTAGTATCAAAATGCCATACATTACAATGAAACTGTGGCTCAATAAAAAACTGTTTCTTTTTACCAAAAGCAAAATGATAGCCCACATGGTATGAATTATAGAGTTTAAAACCGTTATTAATTTTTTTATTGTCTATATCTTTATAAGTTTTATAAAGTGGTAAGACTTCTACAGAGGCAAATAAACCTTTCCAAAGCATACGTTGGTAGGATATACCAATTCCTCTTTCGTACAAATGGCCAGGATAAAATTCTGATTGCGTATCAATTTTATCTAATAGTCCATCCCACCATTGAATACCCATGGGTTGAAATAAGCGCCAGGTAGCAAATTTTACCCCAATGATATTTTTTGCATCTATTTCACGCTTCACATGTAGTTCGAAGTGATGGGTATTGGTTCTTTCCCCGGCTTTACCAAGATTACCCAGGATAATGGCAGGAAAACTGACTCTGTATTTCAATTCCTTAGCACTATCGGATACTGATTTTTCGTTGTTCTGTGCAAAAACACTTAACGAGCAAAGTGTTAAGCCTATGATTACTAGTTTTTTCATTTTGAAATGACTTTTTATAATTTTTTAATATCACTATTGATGGTACAAAGAACTAGAAGAAAAGAAGGGTAATCGTTCTAAATTATGATTTGAAACCTTTTTGATATGTAGTACTAATGTATGTTACCAAAAGAAAAAGGCTTAACAGATATAGTGTTAAGCCTTTTATGAGTTTAATTCTTGGATTTTATCTTAAAGCAATACTTCAGGATGAGAAGTAAGTTTTTCTACATTTTTAGTAATTTTTTCAATATTCCAATCCCACCATTTTATTTGTAATAGTCTTAAAATAGTATCTTCAGAAAAGCGTTTTTTGATAAGCCTAGCAGGGTTACCTCCAACAATGCTATATGGTTCAACATCTTTTGTTACGATTGATTTGGACGCTACAATCGCTCCATCACCAATTGAAACCCCAGGCATAATGGTAGCATCGTAACCAATCCATACATCATTACCAATAATGGTATCACCTTTGGTTGGGTAAGTTTTACCTTCCATAGCATCTTGCCATGCACCACCAAAAATAGCAAATGGATATGCAGATGTAGCTTTGGTTAAATGATTGCCACCATTCATAATAAATGTAGCATCTGAAGCAATCATACAAAACTTACCAATTATGAGTTTATCACCTATAAAATTAAAATGGTATTTCACATTTTTTTCAAAATTTGACACCTCTTCAAAATCATCATAATATGTATAATCACCTACTATGATATTTGGATTTTTAATGATATTTTTTAGAAAACAAAGCTTATTGTAGTCTGGAATTGGAAATTTACGGTCTGGATTAGGAATGTTCATAATTTATGTTTTAAGAGGTTAAATAAACTGATAGCTAAAATCATAGTGAATACGGCTTGTACTTTTTCAAAAGTAGTTTCAGCTAACAAATTAGCAAACGAATTCAACAAAAAATATATTGCAAACGCAAATAACCACCTATTTATGGTTTTAACTTGCCCATTCCACTTCAGAATTTTGGTTTTAATCAAAATTAAAAATCCCAGAAAAAGCATTATGAAAAGTGCCGCAAATTCTAAAAGCAGAATCGTTTTGGGTTCTAATATTTCCCCCCCAAACTATATTTTGAGGTAGAATACCTACTAAAATTAAGACGTGAAAAACTGAATAATATAAAACAATACCAAGTGCAATTTTATCGGAAAGTTTCATATGTATATTATTTAAGGTTATTCGCTTCTTCACTGTAAAACTCTTTTAAATGATGTTCGCCAAAGGTTGGCGCTATATTATCATCTGCCATTAAGGTTAGAAAAAACTCAATTGGTCCATAGCTTTTTACACTGGTAAAGGTTCTCAAAATCCAAATAGTTAGTTTTCGCATCCAATCTGGTAAATGAATGATTTTTATAGGTTTGTTAAATGTATTTAAAGCTAACTCACTAATTTCATTAAGACTTAACACATCCGGTCCTCCTATAGTTAGTTCTTTATTAGTTTCGTCTAAATTGTCTACAATAAATGTTGCCAAATCTTTACCGTGAATTGGGTTGAATTTTTGATTTCCTGATCCAAACAAATACACACGACCAGACTTTGCCATTTGCAAAAAATCTTTCATATCTGAAAAAAAACCGTTGGGTCTAACTATGGTGTAATTTAATCCAGATGCTTTTAAAGCATCCACAAACTTTTCCTTGGCTTCAAATATTTTTAAATTTCGATATTTGTTGCCATTGATAGCTGATACGTAAACAAAATGATTGACACCACTTTGTTTAGCTTCGTCTAGTAAATTCATATTCGCCTGAAAATCAACATTCATATAAGTTAAACCATCCTTTTGTCTTGTAATTCCAACGGTTGAAATGACCGTGTTTATCCCTTTACAAATATCTCTTAGGGTATTGGGTTTGGTAACTTCGGCTTGCCTAACTTCTAAATAGTTTTCATTAGAATTATCTAATTGATATGTTTTACGAACTACAGCAACCACTTGGTTTTGTTTTTCTATTAAAACTTTTAATAAATGCTTGCCCAAATACCCAGTAGCGCCTGCTAATAATACATTGGTATGTTTCATACTTTAGATATATTAATTCATTTTTCTTTTAAAAATGTATCTAGTTATAAAAATCCCGTTATTGTCCTTATGTCCGGCGTCGCTTTCCACAGCACTTGTTACAAACATTAACTCCCAACCTTTAGACAGCATAGTGGTGAGTTTTGACGAGATTAAAGCGTCATTGGCAGCAATATTCTGAAATCTAATACCTCCTAAATTGAAGAAGTTCAAAAGTTTTGTTTCTTCAAAGTTTTTTACTCTAATGTCTTTTCTTTTCGACTTGTTTCTGGTAGTTGAGTCTTCTGATTGATTAGAAGTAAACTTTTCATAATTTCTTTCATCATCGGTTGAAATTAAACGAGATCTACCTAATCCACTTGACACAATGGATTCTACACTTGTAATTACTTTAATTTCATATAATTGCTTCGCTGTATCTTGTGCAATAGCACTTTTAGAAATTAATACAATTAATATGATTAGGCTTACTATTTTTTTCATGATCAGATTATTTAAATTTTATCTTGGTGATTATTTAAACTCGTTGGTCAATAATTCTTGAATTATAGTATTGCGTTGTTCTGCAGAGTAGTCTTGTTGATTACTTAACAAAACAATAGTAGCATCGTATTCTGGTATGAAACCAATCATACTCCAATATCCATTGATATCACCTCCATGCCAGTACATTGTTGTATTTCCTTCTTGGGTAGTAAACCAGCCTAAACCAAAATCGGTATAACCACTTGGTACGTTTTGAGTAAATATTTCGGTTTTTTCTGCAATTGTAAACCAATTGTTTTTTACAGCATTTATCCATGTTTCCATATCTTTTGGGGTACTACTAAAATTACCTGCACCAAAAGCGATTGTCATTGGGTAGGTACTATTTTCACTACCATTTAAATAACCCTGAGCGTGTATATTTACATCTACTATATTTGTGCCTTTATAAGTAGTTGTCATTTGTAAAGGTGTAAGTATTTTTTGTTGAATATAATTGTGATAAGGCATTTGAGCTACTTCTTGAATTAATAAAGCAGCAATAAGAAAATTTGAGTTGCTGTATTGCTTATCTGAACCTGGTGTAAAATCGAGACCATTTATAGTAACTAATTCTTTAATTACTTCATAAATATCTTCTTCATCTAAAGTTTCTCCCTGATTGTAAGCCTCTTCTACAATAAGTTGATAATTTGGAATACCCGATTGATGCGATAGTAATTGTGCAATACTAATTTGACTACCGTTTGGAAATTCAGGGTCAAATTCATCTAAAGTTTGATTAAAACTATTAATTAAGCCATCACGTTTTAATTGTACAATGCTAGCTGCGGTTAATGTTTTGCTCACTGAACCAATGCGATAAGCGAGATTGTAATCTTGCGCCAAAGCTGTGGTTTGGTTTGCTAGTCCAAATCCTTCTCTCACTAAATCGCTACCGTTTTTAGTTACAATGGCATACCCCTGAAAATCAATTTCAGTTAGTAAATTTTCAATCGTTGTGTAATTGTTTGTCGGCGTGTTATTGTCATCATCTTTTGAACAAGATGTAAAAAGGATTATGGTAGTTGCCATAAATACTACAAAAATTTTGTATAAAGTTGTCATAACTATTCGTTTTTTAATTATTAATTAAATGATGATGCAAAGATTCATCAGATCACTAAAGCAATCGTCCTGAATTATAATTTGAAACGAACTCAATAAGATTTGCTACGAATTGGCTTTTAACCAAGCCTTAGGGGTAATGCCCACTGTTTTTTTGAAGTACGTATTAAAGACGCTTTTAGAATTAAAACCGCTATCATAAGCTAAGCCAAGAATAGTTAGATGGGCATTTTTAGGGTCTAAAGCTATGGTTTTGAAATAATTTAAACGATACGAATTGACAAAGTCATTGAAATTAATATCAAATGCTTGATTAACTAAATAAGACATTTTATTTGTATTTAATCCTAAAACATTAGCTACAAATTTTAATGTTAATTGCGGATTTAAATACGGTTCGTCTTCCTTAAAATAAGACAGCAGTTCTACTTTAAGAGCTTCTATTTGTTGGGTATCCAATAGAATTGATGATGTTTCTTCTTGTTCTATTGGAAGAGGTTTAACATCTTTTAGAACCAAATTTGAGTGATGCAATTCAAAAAATCCATTTAAATTTTGCAAGGGTTTAAAAAAAGGTTCTTGCCTAAAGTTGATGACTTGACCTCGTTTATGATTAATCATTTCCTTTAAACGTAAAAATCCTTTGTTGCTATGATTTGAGTTGCTTAAAATAAACGCATCATATGGAACCAACATCGTTTTATTATGCCTATTTATATTCCATTTATCAATAATTTGTTGCGGAACTGTTACTGCATTATCATTGATAAGATTAAACAGTATTTCTTTTTCTTCGATGAGTGTAGTGTTTTGAATATGGGCAATAAACTCATGCTTTTTATTTAGCCATATTAAACAAAAGCATTTTAAATGATGTGCCAATTCTAGCTGAGGGTTTAACGTTAGCGCATAGTCTATTGCTTTTAGTGCTTTATCAAATTGACGTTGATAGTAGTAAATATGAGCTAAGGTGTAATGATTGTTCGCCGAAAGCGGATCTACCTCTAATAGTTTGTTAGCATATTGTAACGCTATATCAAAAAAACCGAGCGCAATACATAATTCTGCCATTGCTTCTAAACCGTCTATGTGATTTGGGTTTATCTCTAAGACTTTGTTTATATGTAAGTAAGCATTTTTAAAATCCCATTCTTCCCAGAAAAACTTACCTACAAAAGACAAGGGATATTCTGGTAAAGAGGTATCTATTTCTTTAGCAATTAGTAAAT
Source organism: Polaribacter sp. R77954 (assembly GCF_044595335.1). Classification (GTDB taxonomy): domain Bacteria; phylum Bacteroidota; class Bacteroidia; order Flavobacteriales; family Flavobacteriaceae; genus Polaribacter. The sequence goes on along the minus strand of NZ_CP138992.1, from coordinate 2,970,681 downwards.
TACTTATTGCTAAATCCATCGCTTCTTGGTAGGGCATATAGCCCCACATTGCCAATAAGCCATAGCATTGTAAATTGGCGTAGTATGCTTTTGCATAATTCTTATCGAGCGCAATGGCTTGGTTGTAAAATGTAATAGCCTCTTTTATGCTTTCGGGTGTCCATTTTAATTGTAATGAACGTCCTTTTAAAAACAATTGGTAAGCCTCAATATTATTTGTGGGTTGTTTAATGAGATGCTCTTGCACTTCAAAATGCCCGAAATTGTTTCTTACTTCTTCTGCAATCGCTAAACTAATTTCGTCTTCTAATTCAAAAATGTTAATCAGTTCTCTATCGTATTTTTTAGACCAATAATGTATACCATCACTTACATCTATTAATTGAGCAGTTATTCTAACCTTATCTTGTGCCTTTTTTATACTCCCTTCAAGAATTGTATTTACACTTAATTGCTTACCAATTTCCCTAATATCAATATGCTTTCCTTTAAAAACAAAAGATGAGGTTCTTGCAATAACTTTTAAGCCATTAACCTTTGTTAATGCATTGATTATTTCTTCGGTAATTCCATCGCAAAAATAGTCGTTATCGATATCACTGCTCATATTAACAAAAGGAAGGACTGCTATGGATTGCGTATTTTTCATAAACATGGCAAATTTATAAAAACTATAAATTATTTTTACTTTAATTAAAATTTGATTTAAAATTTTAATATGACTTACCTGGAGCTTACTGAAAAAGTACCATAACAAACATAGGATGTAACTTAGCTTTGGGATTTACGATAAACTATACATGGATTCATTTAACACATTAGTTTCTTGAACTCTCCATTCTCTTTCACCAGATGTTATGATGTTGACACCTGATTGTCCTATTGAATTTCTAGCATCATCTTCTAGAAAGTTACTTATTAACAAACCAAAATTGTATTGGTTTTTCTTAAAAAATACACTCCCAAAATCTGATTCTACGTTACAATTCCAATTTTTATACACACGATTGCTATTTAGATTGTAACAAATTTCTACCCTTTTCAGTTAGCAATGAATCATAAGAAATGAATTCAATTTACTCAATAGATGTAAATATTCCTTATGATTCGTTTTTCAAAAAGTTGGTATGTGTACTTAATCCATATCTATTATATAAATTAAGTAGTAAATAGACTAAAAATCAAGCCATAAGAGTAGAAATACTGTTTGAAAAATATTCTGATATAGAAAAAGCATACGAAGTTTAAATAAATCTACACTAAAAAAAAAATGAGTCTGCAGAACTTTATTGAAAATGTTTCAATATTAATTTCTACAAACTCAAAACTACACTAACTTAAACACTGTTTTTAAATTAACTTTAGATTGATATTACAATACAAAAACCATAACTTACTTATAAACAACAGACAATAACCAGCACTCAGATTAAATTAATTTAATTGTGCCAGCAAATACATACTTAAATCTGTAGTGGTAATAATGCCTTCTAAAACACCTTCTTTAACTACTGGTAAAGCATGAAACTCTCTTTCTGAAAATATTTTTGCCACATCTCTTATACTAGCTTCAGGACTAATCATCGTTAAGTTTTTTGCCATTACTTGCTGAATCGTAAACATATTATAAACAAACGCATCTACATTTTGCTCGTTATTTGTTGCATCTGCAAAACTAATTCTTAACAAATCAGAATAACTTAACATCCCTACAATTTTACCTTCATCTACAACAGGAATGTGTCTTATTTTATTTTTTTTAAATAATTTCTCAGCTGTTTCTAAATTATCAAAAACACCTAATGTTATTAAATTAGTAGTCATTATTTCGGAAATTGGTGTTCTTTTTTTCATCTTGTAAAGTATTGATTAACACATCAAATTTTGCAATTAAATAGTATTTAATTTATGATTTTCATCATATTACAAATTGAAAAATATTTGTATTATGAAAGGCTTTATCATCAAACATAGAAGTAGTATCTTTATACTTATAATCGTTACTGTTTTATGAAAAAATCGGACTACAACATACATATTATTGGTGCAGGTATAAGTGGTTTAGTTGCTGCTCAAGTTTTAGAAAACCATGGATATTGCCCCACAATTATTGAAGCCTCTAACACTTTTGGTGGTAGAGTACAATCAGATATTGTAAATGATTACATTTTAGATCATGGCTTTCAGGTGCTATTAACCTCTTACCCTGCTGCAAAACATTATTTGAATTATACTGATTTAGATTTGCAAAAATTTTTACCTGGTGCCACTATTTTTAAAAACGGAAAACAACAAACTATTGGAGACCCTTTGCGTAGCTTCTCGTTATTATTTCCAACACTTTTTGCTTCGGTTGGCAATTTTGCTGATAAAACAAAAATTTTAAAACTAAATGCTCTTTTAAAGAAGAAAAAAGTAGTTGAAATCTTTAGAACTGACGAAAAATCGACCTTAAAATATTTACAAGATTTAGGTTTTTCTGAATCGATAATTAACGATTTTTTTAAGCCTTTTTTTAGTGGCATATTTTTAGAACCCAATTTAGAAACCTCAAGCAGAATGTTTGAGTTTGTGTATAAAATGTTTGGTGATGGTTTAGCTGTATTGCCAAAAGGTGGAATTCAAGAGATTCCAAATCAGTTAAAATCGAAACTAAAAAACACCACTTTTCTTTTTGATTCTCCTGTAGCCCAAGTAAAAGACAACAAAATTATTTTAGTAAATGATAAAATTATTCAGAGTAATATGACCATTATTGCTACTGAAGCCAGCAATTTAATTGCCAATTTAAAAAATCAAGAAACCGAATGGAAAAGTTGTGATACTTTTTATTTTGAAACCCATCATTGTGTTATTAGTAAACCATTAATTGGTTTAATTGCTGATGAAAATGCACTTATTAACAATATTTTTTATCATACTAGTTTAGCAACTTCATCTAAAGGAAATAAAGAATTACTCTCTGTTACTGTTGTTAAAAAGCACAACTTATCAAAATTAGATTTAATTTTAAAAGTTACTGAAGATTTAAAAAAATACTGTAATATAGACGCTGTAAACCTCTTAAAACATTATCATATTAAAAAGGCTTTACCCCAATTAGACAACTTACAGTATGAAATATCTAGTACAGAAACCAAATTAAAACCAACTGTATTTTTAGCTGGTGACCAATTGTTAAATGGTTCTTTAAATGCTGCCATGATTTCTGGAGAAAGGGCTGCAATTGGTGTGATTCAAACTTTAGAAGATGGTTTGATTGTAGATGAATTAACTTCTGAATATTCATAAAATAAAAAACCTCGAAAATGAATTTCGAGGTTTTTTATTTTATGAGATAGGTGCGTTAAATACTATCTCCCAATTCTTTTAATTTTTCTGTATTTTCAGCCAACATTAATTCATCAATAATTTTCTGAATATCGCCATTCATAATGTTAGGCAAATCGTATAAAGACAATCCTATTCTATGGTCTGTAACTCTACCTTGTGCATAATTATACGTTCTAATTTTAGCACTTCTATCACCAGAAGAAACCATAGAACCACGTTTTAACGCGTCTTCTGCATTTTTCTTAGCCAACTCTAAATCATACAAACGAGAACGCAATACTTTAAAAGCTTTTTCTTTGTTTTTATGCTGCGATTTTTGATCTTGACATTGTGCTACTAAACCTGTTGGAATGTGTGTTAAACGCACAGCAGAATAGGTTGTATTTACAGATTGCCCTCCAGGACCTGAAGAACAGAAAAAATCGATTCTTACCTCTTTTGGGTTGATTTCTACATCAAACTCTTCAGCTTCTGGAAACACCATACAGGTTGCTGCAGAAGTATGCACACGACCTTGAGTTTCGGTTTGTGGCACTCTTTGCACACGATGTACACCTGCCTCGAATTTTAAAATTCCGTAAACATCATCTCCATTTACCTCGAACTGAATTTCTTTAAAACCCCCATTTGTACCTTCGGAATAATCTACTGTAGAAACTTTCCATCCTTTACTTTCGCAATATTTGGTGTACATTCTAAATAAATCCCCTGCAAAAATACTGGCTTCATCTCCTCCAGTTCCTGCTCTTAGCTCTACCACAGCGTTTTTAGAATCTTCTGGGTCTTTAGGTATCAATAAAAATTTAATTTCTTCTTCTAATTGAGGAATTCTAGTATTGGCTTCTTCGATCTCCATCTTTGCCATTTCTGTCATTTCTGCGTCAGATCCGTCAGCAATAATTTCTTTTGCTTCTTCAATATTGTTGGTTAAGGTTTGGTATTCATCTCCTTTTTTAACAACATCTCCTAAATCTTTATACTCCTTCATCAATTGCGCATAACGCTTCTGATCCATAATGATTTCTGGCTGAATAATTAAATCAGAAACCTCATCATAACGTTGTTTTACAATTCTTAATTTATCTAACATCTTCTACTCTTTTCTTGGATTGCGAATTTACAATTTTTATAGGTATATTTGGAAAAACCAATCTTTTTTATGCGAAAACTATATTTTTTATGCGCCTTTTTATTGATTGTTTCATGTAAAAAAGAAGTTAATTCTTTAAAAAAACCTACTTTTTTAATTGGCGAATGGAAGCGTTTAAATGATAAACCTGGAAGCCAAACCTATGAAATGTGGAATACCAACTTAGTAGGTATGGGCTATACCATGAAAGGTAAAAAAAGGTCTTTTCAAGAAATTTTAAGCATTATAAAAATTAACGACACCCTATATTTAGAAGTTAAAGGCATAAATGAAAAACCAACTTTATTTAAGTTTACCAACCAAACAGATACTTCTTTTGTGTGTGAAAATCTACAAAATGAGTTTCCTAAAAAAATCACTTATTTTAAAGATGGTAAACAATTAAAAGCAATGGTTGAAGCAGATGATTTTAGAATTGATTTTATTTTTGATAAAGTAAATTAGTCGTTATTTTTAGGAAGTGAAAAGAAAAAGGTTGTTCCGATTTTCTCTTTACTCTCCACCCAAATTTTTCCTTCATAAAATTCAATTATTTTTTTAACTGTTGATAACCCTATACCAGAAGATTGCCCCTCGTTATCTAACTTGGTGAATACATTAAATATTTTATCGAAATACTTAGACTCGATTCCCACTCCATTGTCTTTTACAAAAAACTCAAAACAATCTTCTTTTTCGGTAAAACCAACTTCTATAATACCTTTTTCCTTATCATTATAGTTAATAGCATTCTGAATTAAATTTTGGAATAGCTGAGTGAATCTCCATGAATTACCATACAAAATAGGCAAATTTTCTTGCACCTTAATAGTAATATGTTTAGGAATTAAAGTGATTTTAATTACCTCTTGCACAATAACATTTACATCAACAATTCTATCTTTAACCTCTAATCGATTTACTTTAGAGTAGTCTAAAATACCTTTAATTAAAAGGTCCATTTTTTCTATATTAAACAATACTTCATTTAAAGATTGTAATGCTGTTTCATCTACCAAATGCTTATTATCGCTAATAAACCAAGTTAAAAGCGTATGCATATTAATTAGTGGCGCTTTTAAATCGTGCGAAACCATTTGTGCATAGTCATTTAACTGCTCATTTTGACTCGATAAATGTTTTAGCAATTCCTCTTTTTTCTCTTCTTGCTTCTGTATTCGCTCTTCTTGTTCTGCCCTTTGAATAATATTCACCAACATATTTGCAAAAACAAACAGAATATTTTTTTCATCTTCAGAGTATGTATGCAACTCTTTTACAGAATCAAAACCAATAAAACCAATTAACTCGTTATTTTTAATTTTAGGAATTGTAATTAAACTTTTAATGCCTTGAGGCTCTAAAATTGCACGTAAACCTAATTCTCCATCTTTAGGTAAAAGGCTAACATTTTCTACATAAAGTGCCTCACCTTTGCTATGAACATCTAACCAATCTTTTACGTGTTCAATAGGTATGTTTTGTAAATTATCAATTTCTGGAACTGTACCTTCACTGCACCATTCATGGGTATTACAACACGTTTCATTCACAAAATCATATGAAAAAATATAACTTCTATCTGCCCCCACAAATTCGCCAATCTTTCTTAAAGATTCTTTAATTAGCTCGTCAGATTTTGATAAATCTGCATTAATATATTTTGTAGAAATGCTTATAAGCAAGTCTTGAAATCGCAACTGATAATCGATTATTTTATCTTTTTCAGTTTGGGAGAGATTATTATTTTTCATCAAATTCGCTTTTTTTAAGTAAAATATTCTTTTTCTTTTAGATAGAGAACAATATATAAAAATACATCTTTTACACGAGCTTTTAAAATGATAAAAAACACTTAACTCATAATTACCTTAACCACGTTTTGAAGAACCACTTTCATTAGCGATTAAACAGACTTTTTATAAACTAATAGCTTTATCTATCTGCGATACACCACACAACAATTTCTTTATCGAAAAAAACACTATCTTAGTTTTACATTTCCTTTTTATTCAATAAAAAGATAATATTGAGTAGCTTTTAACGCACTAACCAAAAATATATAATACCATGAAACAAAATTTTGTGTTTATAAGCATTGTATTTGCTTTTTTCTTTAGCAGTTTTAGTTCTGCTCAAAACAAAGCATTACAACTAGACGATTATAGCAAATGGAAGCGTATAGTATCCTCGAAAATCTCTTCGGATGGAGATTGGTTTGTCTATGGTCTTAGACCAAATGGAGGTGATGATACTTTATTTATTAAAAAAACAACTGCTGCAACATCAGATTTTAGCTATCGCATTCCTTATGCAAGCTCGCCATCATTTTCTAGCAAAAGCAAATGGGCAGCTTATCTTATTTCTCCATCAAAAAAAGCTGCTAAAAAGCTAAAAAAATCAAGAAAAAAAGCATTCAAAACAGCTGAATTAAGAAATCTGATTACTGGTGATTCTATTCGTTTTAAAAGAGCAAAGTCGATGACATTTTCTGAAGATGGGAACTACCTTGCCATATCTTTAGAGAAACCCGAAAGTGATAAATCTAAACATAAAGGGCAAGATTTGCTTATTATAGATTTAACAACCTTAGCCACTTTAAATTTTGGTAATGTTAACGAATTTTCATTCAATAAAAACTCTACCCACATTGCATACACTATAGATGCAGCAGAAATGGTTGGTAATGGTTTGTATGTATACGACCTTATCAAAAACAAACTACAGATTTTAGATAGCGATAGAAAAACTTATAGCAATCTTATTTGGGATGATGCAAACGTACTCAAGAAAGATTGGGAAACTAAAGGCACTCAAATTGCAGTATTAAAAGGTAAAAAAATAGATACCTTAGAGCAGAGAGACAATATGCTTTTAGTAATCTCTAATATGCATCAAACTCCAACCAAAAAGACATTAAATACTAAGAAAACATCTAGTTTTCCTGAAAATTTTGTAATTAGTGAAAAAGGACGCTTGCAATTTAGCAACGATGGTAGTTTTGTTTTGTTTGGAATTAAAGAACAAGAGAAAAAAATAAAGATGTCTAAAGATACCATTGCGAATCTTGATGTTTTTCATTGGAATGATGAAACTATTAATTCTGTACAAAAAAGAAGAGCAAGTAGAAATAGAAACTTTACCTATTGGGCATCATACCAATTTAAAAACGATGTATTTACCAGACTTACTGACGATAGTATGCGTAATTTATTATTCTCAAGAAACTCTGACTATTGGTTAGGTAGTAACCCAAAACCTTATATTAATGATGTAAACTGGGGAGTATCTCCTGCAGATTTATATCGTGTTAATCTAAAAACTGGAAAACGTGATTTAATGGTTAAGTTAATAAAAAGACCTTTAGGCTATTCACCTGATGGAAATTATTACGCAATACAAAAAGACACTGCTATTCATATCATAGATTTAGCAAACAATAGAGTAACCAATATTTCTAAAGCTGCTGATGTAAACTTTATGAATCTAGAACATCCTTATCCTCATGAAAAACCACCTTATGGTTTAGCTGGATGGACAAAAGATGGTGCTTCTATTATCTTAAATCATAAATATGACTTATGGTCATTAAAATTAGATGGTTCTGCTGCTAAAAACATAACGCAAGGCTTGGGAGACAAAGAAGAAATTAGATTTAGATACCAAAACCTAAATACTAATGATCCTTACATAGACACCAAAAAACCACTACTCTTAAATGCTTATGGAGAGTGGACAAAAAAAGCCGGTTTTTACGAATTAAAACTGGGTAAAAAACCAAAAGCATTACTTTTTGATGACTATGCATTTACTAGAATTATGAAAGCAGAAAATGCTGATAAGGTTGTATTCACCAAAGAATCTTTTGTAACGTTTCCAGATTACCATATTACTAATCTTTCTTTCAGAAAACCTAACAAGTTAACGGATGCGAATCCGCAGCAAAAAGAATACAAATGGGGTTCTAAAGTGTTGGTTGATTATACAAACAGTAAAGGAGATAAATTGCAAGGTACACTTACCCTTCCACCAGATTATGAAAAGGGTAAAAAATATCCTATGGTTGTGTATTTCTATGAGAAAATGTCTAACAGACATCATCGTTATTATATGCCATCTTATGATGATCGTCCACATGGTTCTACTTATGCTAGTAATGGGTATTTATTCTTTCAACCAGACAATGTTTACGAGGTAGGAAAACCAGGCACAAGCTCTTTAGATTGTATTACATCTGCAACTCAAAAAGTAATTGATTTAGGCTATGCAGATCCTAAAAAAATTGGGTTACAAGGGCATAGTTGGGGTGGTTATCAATCTTCGTTTATACTCACACAAACAGATATGTTTGCTTGCGTAGTAACTGGAGCACCACCTACAGATCTAGAAAGTTTTTACAATAATATTTACGGAAATACAGGAACCAACCATGTTGGTATTATGGAAATTGGACAAGTGAGAATGGGAAGAGGTGTTACACCATGGACACATCGTGAAATTTATCAGCGAGAAAACCCAATGTTTCATGCGCAAAAGATTAAAGTTCCTTTTATGATATTACATGGAACAGCTGATGGTGCTGTAGATTGGACACAAGGTCTTGAGTTTTACAATGCTGCAAGAAGGTTAGGCAAAGAAGTTATTTTCTTATCCTATCCAGATGAACCTCATCATTTAAGAGTAGAGGCCAATCAAAAAGATTTTCAGATTAGAATGAAACAATATTTTGACCATTACTTAATGGGTAAAGAAGCTCCTAAATGGATGACGGATGGCATACCTCATCTAAACAAACTGTATGATAAAGCAAAATAGCTTTTACTAAAAAATTATCTAAGATTTATTCTTTAACAATAAGTGAACTTAATTATGAAAAACTTCCAAAACAATAATTTGTTTTGGAAGTTTTAGGGTTAGCAAACAATTAACCACATTTAGAAGAGCCACAATCATTGCAAGTTAAACAACCTTCTTGATAAATTAATTTTGTTGAATTACAATTATCACAAGTTTGCCCTTTGGCTTTTGTACCATCTGCAACATATCTTTTTAAGGCACGTTGCACACCGTTTTTCCAAGTATTTATAGATTCACTATCCAACTGTAAACTATGAATCAAATCAATTACTTTATCAATTGGCATTCCATGACGTAAAGTACCCGAAATTAGCTTTGCATAATTCCAAAATTCTGGATTGAATTTGTGAGATAAACCTTCTATAGTGGTTTTATAACCTCTTTTGTTTTTGTACTGAAAATCGTAACGAGAAGCACCATTTTCATCTCTGCTTTTAATAATTACTCCTTTTTCTACAGAACGTGGAATTAAAATTCCGTCTTCATCATCTACCAAACCTGTAAAAATTTCATAAGGTTTATGATCAAAAACCCCTACAAAGGCAATCCATTTTTCTTTTTGATTTTGAAAACGAACCACATCTGCTTCTAATTCTACAGGACGTTTTTTAGGAAACCCTGAGTTTATTGTTTTTTCATCACTTTTCTCATCCGTAGAAATTAAAACGCCAGCTCTAGAACCATCTCTATACACTGTAACCCCTTTACAACCAACTTGCCAGGCTTTTAAATACAATTCGCCCACCAAATCTTCTGTAACATTATTAGGTAAATTTACAGTTACACTAATGGAATGATCTACCCATTTTTGAATGGCGCCTTGCATGGTTACTTTACTTAACCAATTGATATCGTTTGATGTGGCTTTATAATATGGCGATTTTTTAACGAGCTCATTTAATTCTTCTTGCGTAAAATTTTTAGAAGAATCAATATTATTTACTTCCATCCATTGTTTAAATCGATGATGAAAAACTACATATTCTTCCCAAGAATCTCCAACTTCATCCACAAAATCTACGCGAACATCTTTGTCATTAGGATTTACTTTTTTTCTACGTTTATAGACTGGCATAAAAACTGGTTCTATTCCAGAGGATGTTTGCGTCATTAAACTTGTTGTTCCTGTTGGAGCGATGGTTAGTAAAGCAATATTTCTACGCCCATACTCTAACATTTCATAATACAATTTGCTATCTGCTGCTTTTAGTCGTAAAATAAACGGATTCTCTTTTTCTCTAGCTGCATCAAAAATTGAAAAAGCACCTCTTTCTTTGGCTAAATTTACGGATGCTCTATAGGTTTCTACACCCAATATTTTATGAACTTTGGCTGAAAAATCGATTCCTTTTTCGCTTCCATATCTCATATTTAACGCAGCCAACATATCTCCTTCTGCAGTAATTCCTATACCAGTTCTTCTGCCTTCATAAGCTTTTTTTCTGATGTTTAACCATAAATTTTTCTCAGTCGCCTTTACTTCGTCCTTTTCTGGATCTGCATCGATCTTTGCTAAAATGCCATCAATTTTTTCTAGTTCTAAATCGATGATATCATCCATCATTCTTTGTGCTATAGCAATGTGTTTTATAAACAAATTGAAATTAAAACTTGCTTGTTCTGTAAAAGGTTCTTCTACATAAGAAAATAAGTTAATTGCCAATAAACGACAAGAATCATAAGGACATAAAGGAATTTCTCCACAAGGGTTTGTAGAAACGGTTTTATAGCCTAAATCTGCATAACAATCAGGAACAGATTCATTGATAATTGTATCCCAAAACAAGATTCCTGGTTCTGCTGATTTCCATGCATTATGGACTATTTTTTTCCAAATTTTAGTGGCTTCTATCTGCTTTGTATACAAAGGATTTTTACTAAATGTTGGATATTTTTGCGTGTACTTTTCATCGGCTTTTACAGCTTTCATAAAAGCATCATCTATTCTTACAGAAACATTGGCTCCTGTAACTTTTCCTTGTTCTAATTTAGCATCGATAAAATCTTCTGCATCTGGATGATTGATAGAAACCGACAGCATTAAAGCACCTCTTCTACCATCTTGTGCAACTTCTCTGGTTGAGTTTGAGTAACGTTCCATAAAAGGCACAATTCCTGTGGAAGTTAAAGCCGAATTTTTAACAGGAGAACCTTTTGGGCGAATGTGAGATAAATCGTGCCCAACACCACCTCTACGTTTCATTAACTGCACTTGTTCTTGATCTATTTTTAGAATTCCACCATAAGAATCTGACTCGCCATTATTACCAATTACAAAACAATTAGACAAAGACGCAATTTGAAACGGATTTCCAATTCCGGCCATAGGACTTCCTTGAGGAACAATGTATTTAAAGCTTTTAATGACATCAAAAATTTCTTGTTCGGTTAACGGGTTTTTATATTTCTGCTCTATTCTTGCAATTTCTGATGCAATTCTTTGATGCATATCATTTGGTGAACTTTCGTATAAGTTCCCATCAGAATCTTTTAAAGCGTATTTGTTAATCCAAACAGTTGCAGCAAGTTCGTCATTATTAAAATAAGAGAGAGAAGCTTGTAAGGCTTCTTCCCTAGTCACCTTTATTTTAGGTGTGAATAGGGTTTTGGAATTCATGATAAAAGAAATGTTTAAGTTGATTTTAAAGTGATGTGAAGTTCACTAAATCGCAAAACTTAAAAGATGATAATTATCATGAAATTTTAAATAAAAATATTTAAAACATTAAAAGTCAATTGTTTAATTACTTATCAACAATAAAAAGTTAACAAATAATTTAATTTTTTGATAGGACAATTATTAGTATTCGAAAACTCCAAACTCACTTTTAATCGTAAGTTTTTTCTTATCAGAAGTTTCTACTCTTCCAACAATTTTAGCATCCACATGAAAAGATTTTGAGATAGAAATAATATCTTCAGCAATTTCTGGAGAAACATAAACTTCCATTCTATGACCACAATTAAAAACTTGATACATTTCTTTCCAATCTGTTTTAGACTGTTCTTGTATCAACTTAAATAAAGGTGGAATTGGAAACATGTTGTCTTTTACAATATGTAAATTATCAACAAAATGTAAGACTTTGGTTTGTGCACCTCCAGAACAATGTATCATTCCATGCACAGATTCTGAATCGAATTTTGATAAAATTTCTTTAATAATTGGTGCATATGTTCTTGTAGGTGATAAGACTAACTTACCAGCATCAATAGGAGAATTCTCTACTTTATCAGTCAATTTAGTATTTCCAGAATATACCAAATCTGCAGGAACAGCAGCATCAAAACTTTCTGGGTATTTTTCTGCTAAATAGTTATCAAAAACATCGTGTCTAGCAGAAGTTAATCCGTTAGAACCCATACCTCCATTATATTCGGTTTCGTAAGATGCTTGTCCAAAAGATTCTAAACCAACAATAACATCACCTGCTTTTATGTTGGCATTATCAATAACATCTGTACGTTTCATTCTTGCAGTTACTGTTGAATCTACTATAATTGTACGCACTAAATCTCCAACATCTGCAGTTTCTCCTCCTGTTGAATGTATGGTTACTCCAAAACCTTTTAAATCTTCAATTAATTCTTCTGTTCCGTTTATAATTGCTGATAAAACTTCTCCAGGAATTTTACTTTTATTACGACCAATGGTTGATGATAACATGATATTATCTGTTGCGCCAACACATAATAAATCGTCTATATTCATAATTAACGCATCTTGTGCTATGCCTTTCCAAACAGAAATATCTCCTGTTTCTTTCCAATACATGTAAGCCAAAGAAGATTTTGTACCTGCTCCATCTGCATGCATTATTAAGCAATAATCCTCGTCATTTGTTAAATAATCTGGTACTATTTTACAAAATGCTTTCGGAAACAAACCTTTGTCTATATTCTTAATTGCATTGTGCACATCTTCTTTTGATGCAGAAACACCTCTTTGTGCATATCTTTTAGAAACTTCTTGACTCATATTGTATTGTTGATTTTTGCAAATTTAGTTTTTTGATTAGATAAAATACAAAAAACAGGTATGAATGTTTAGATTGAGATGTACAAAAGCGTTTCAACTAAAAAAGACCTTAGCTATTTTACAAAAATACCTAAGGTCTTTACAATAATAAATATACTATTTTTAAGAAGCTGCTCTAAGCTTTTTTAATGTTGAATTTGATAGTTTGGCTTCTGCGTATTCTTTAGTTACGTTAAATTCTTTATCTTCAGAACTTGGTAAATCGAACATTGCATCTGTAAAAATAGCTTCGCATAAAGAACGTAATCCTCTAGCTCCTAATTTATATTCTACTGCTTTACCAACAATGTAATTTAATGCATCTTCATCAATTGTAAAACTTACTTCATCCATACCAAACAACTTTGTGTATTGTTTGATAATTGAATTTTTTGGCTCTGTTAAAATAGCACGTAAAGTTTTAGCATCTAAAGGATTCATGTAACTTAAAACCGGTAAACGCCCAATAATTTCTGGTATTAAACCAAAAGATTTTAAATCTAAAGGTGTAATGTATTGTAACAAGTTATCTTCATCAATTTTATCTTCTTCTAAAGAGGCTCCAAAACCAACTGCTTGTCTGTTTAAACGTTTGCTAATTAATCGATCTATGCCAGAAAATGCACCACCTGCAATAAATAAAATATCTTTTGTATTTACTTCGATAAATTTTTGCTCTGGATGTTTACGACCTCCTTTTGGGGCTACATTTACAACTGCGCCTTCTAGTAATTTTAATAAGGCTTGTTGAACGCCTTCGCCAGAAACATCTCTAGTTATGGATGGATTATCGCCTTTTCTTGCTATTTTATCAATTTCATCAATAAAAACAATACCTCTTTGCGCTTTTTCTACATCGTAATCTGCTGCTTGCAGTAACCTACTTAAAATACTCTCTACATCTTCGCCAACATAACCTGCCTGCGTTAATACAGTAGCATCAACAATAGAAAAAGGCACATTTAACATTTTTGCAATTGTTCTTGCCACCAAGGTTTTACCTGTACCTGTTTCCCCTACTAAAACAATGTTAGATTTTTCAATTTCTACATCATCATTTGTATCTTCTTGCAACAATCTTTTATAATGATTGTAAACAGCAACAGCCATTGCACGTTTGGTTTCGGTTTGCCCAATGATATACTGATCTAAAAAGTCCTTAATTTCTAATGGCTTTTTTAAAGTTAAATCTTTAGCTAGTGAACTAGATTTAGATTCAGAAATTTCTTCTTCTACAATACCATGTGCTTGTTCTATACATTTATCACAAATATGGGCATCCATACCTGCAATTAGTAAATCTGTTTCAGATTTTTTACGTCCGCAAAACGAACATTCTAAATTTTCTTCTTTCGACATTTAATTGGCTTTAGGCAATATGCTTTATGCTTTATGCAAAATGGTTTTTAATCAAATTGCATATGGCTTATAGCTTATGGCTTTTTATTTTCTAGCTAAAATTTCATCAATCATTCCATATTCTTTAGCTTCGTCTGCTTTCATCCAGTAATCTCTATCAGAATCATTATGCACTTTCTCGATAGTTTGCCCAGAATGATTTGCAATAATGGCATACAACTCGTCTTTTAACTTTAAGATTTCTCTTGCCGTAATTTCTATATCAGAAGCTTGACCTTGTGCACCCCCTAAAGGTTGGTGAATCATAATTCTAGAATGTGGTAAAGCTGAACGTTTTCCTTTTTGCCCTGCACACATTAAAACAGCACCCATAGAAGCTGCCATACCTGTACAAATTGTAGCCACATCTGGTTTAATAAATTGCATGGTATCGTAAATACCTAAACCTGCATAAACGCCACCTCCTGGAGAATTGATATAAATTGATATATCTTTATTAGCATCTACACTTTCCAAAAACAACAATTGTGCTTGTATAATATTAGCAACTTGATCATTAATTCCTGTTCCTAAAAAAATAATTCTATCCATCATTAAACGCGAAAAAACATCCATCTGAGTGATGTTCATTTGACGTTCTTCCATAATATATGGGGTTAAACTACTTGTAATTTTAGTATAAGAAGTGCTACTAATACCATGATGTTTTGTAGCATATTTTTCAAACTCTTTTCCGTAATCCATTTCTCTATTCTTTTAAAGTATTTGGTTGTGTAAAGATAAGAACATTTCTCTTAATATTATGTTACAGTTTTTAGGCAAAAAAACCTGAATTTTTCAATTCAGGTTTTGCTTTATTCTAAAGTTTCTAAATGTATTTTTTTTGATTACAATTTATTTCTTGTACGCCTCTTTTACAAACTCTTCATAAGAAACTTCTTTTGTTTTAAAGTTGATGTTCTCTTTAAAGAAAGTCAATAATTTTTGACTAATTAATTGAGATTGTAACTTTTGCGCTTCTTCTTGATTTTGTAAAATTCTACCAGCAATATCGTCTAATTCTTTTTCTTCTGGATTCATGTTACCAAACTGAGCCATTTGCGTTCTGATAAACCCTTTTGCGTAATCTACCAATTCAGCATAATCCAATTTAATATCGTTATCTTTCATAAGCTTACCTTCAATTAATTGATAACGTAAACCTTGTTCCGATTTTTTATATTCTTCTTTTGCTTCTTCTGGAGTTAATTCTTTTTCGCCAGCAGTTTGTAACCATTTTTGTAAAAATGCTGCAGGTAAATCGAATTTTGTATTTTCTATTAAATACTCTTGTACAGCATTTAATAAATATTGATCTCCTTGTTGTTCGAATTGCTTTTCAGCATCTTCTTTAATTTTTTCTTTTAATTCAGTTACTGTAGTAACGCTACCATCAGCAAATAATTTATCGAACAATTCTTGATTTAATTCTGCTGGTTCTGTTTTTGTAATTTCTTCTACAGTAAGTGTTACAGTAATATCTAAATCGTGAATTTCATCATGAGAAACGCCTAAAATATGCTGTAGTTTATGATCGTCTTCGAATAATTTTTTAGTTTCTAATTCAATTACATCACCAACTTTAGCACCAATTACTTTCTTTTCGTTTTTGTTACCTTTTAAATCGTTAACTAAAAAAGTAGATTTTTTGTTAATTTCTTTTTCTTCGTTTACAAATGTACCAGTTACGTTAGAATGTTCAGTAGCTTCATCTAAAGAGCTCATTTTTCCATAACGTGTTTGGATGTTCTTTACCTCTTCATCAATCAACTCATCTGTAGCAACAATATTATATTGTTTGATTTTATTTTTTGCTGATAAATCAATTTCAAATTCTGGTGCTAGCCCCAATTCAAATTCAAAAGAAAAAGTTTCAGCATCCCAATTAAAATCATCTTGCACTCTTGGTAAAGGATTCCCTAAGATATCTAACTTTTCTTCTGTGATAAATTTATTCAAAGAATCTTGTAAAAGCTTGTTTACTTCATCAATCATTATAGATTTACCATATTGTTTTTTTACCATTCCCATTGGTACATGCCCTTTTCTAAATCCAGGAATATCTGCTTTTTTACGGTAATCTGTTAATACTTTTGTTACCTTTTCTTGATAATCATCTGCAACAATATCAACTTTTACAACTGCATTTAATGCATCTACGTTTTCTTTTGTAATATTCATTTCTTATTAATGTATTTCTTAAAAAATCGAGTGCAAAATTAATCAATTAAATTGATTTACCAAGCCTTTAAACACTTCTATTTCAGTATTTTCGTTTCATTTTAAAAATGCTATAACAAATTAAAAACTAAAACTATAGCAGCGATTTGAGTATAAATAAAAAAAATACTTAATTTTGCACAACTCAAATTCTCTGCTATGAGAATTTATAAACAACCAAACAAAAATGCAATACAAGAGAATTCTTTTAAAATTAAGTGGTGAAGCCTTAATGGGCGATAGACAATATGGTATAGACCCAAAGCGCTTGGCAGAATATGCAAAAGAAATTAAACAAGTCGTAGATTTAGGTATTGAAGTTGCCATAGTTATAGGTGGAGGAAATATTTTTAGAGGAGTTGCTGGGGCTAGTAATGGAATGGATCGTGTACAAGGAGATCACATGGGTATGTTAGCTACTTGTATTAATGGTTTGGCTTTACAAAGTGCTTTAGAAGATGAAGATGTGCATACTCGTTTACAAACCGCTTTAGAGATTAAAGAAGTTGCAGAACCTTACATTAAAAGAAAAGCAATTCGTCATTTAGAAAAAGGACGTGTTGTTATTTTTGGTGCTGGTACAGGAAACCCATATTTTACTACAGATACAGCTGCTGTACTAAGAGCTATTGAAATTCAAGCAGATGCTATTTTAAAAGGTACAAGAGTAGATGGTGTTTATAACACAGACCCAGAAAAGGATAAAAACGCCATAAAATTTGACAATATTACCTTTAAAGACGTAATAAGTAAAGGTTTAAAAGTAATGGATATGACTGCTTTTACGTTAAGTGAAGAAAATAAATTACCAATTATTATATTTGACATGAACAAGATTGGTAACCTTATAAAACTAGTTTCAGGAGAAAAAATTGGTACTGTTGTTGATGTTTTATAAATAAATTTTAAATTTAGAAAGATGAACGAAGAAGTTGAATTTGTATTAGATAGTGCTAAAGAAGCCATGAATGGCGCAATTGCTCATTTAGAAAAAGAGTTAAAATCTATTAGAGCTGGTAAAGCTACACCAGCTATGTTAAGTACTGTAATGGTTGATTATTATGGTTCTCAAACGCCTTTAGCTCAGGTTGCCAACGTAAATACACCAGATGCAAGAACTTTAAGCATACAACCTTGGGAAAAAAATATGCTTCAAGAAATTGAAAAAGCTATACAAATTGCCAACTTAGGCTTTAACCCAATGAATAATGGTGATGTTATTATGATAAACGTACCACCTTTAACTGAAGAACGAAGAATAAATTTAGCAAAACAAGCAAAGGCAGAAGCTGAAGAAGCTAAAATTGGGGTTAGAAACGATCGTAAAGAAGCCAACAACGAATTAAAGAAATTAGATATTTCTGAAGATATGTTAAAAATTGCTGAAGGTGAAGTGCAAAAATTAACTGATAATTTTACCAAGCTAATTGACGAAAAATTAGCTATTAAAGAGAAAGAAATTCTTACTATATAATACAGTAAAAAAATGAAGAGGTGTTTTTAACACCTCTTTTTTTAGCGCTCTATTTCTAATTGCGTACCTTTGCGCAAATTTTTTTCAATGAATTTCTGGACAAAAGTCGCAGGTATTATTTTAAGAAACCGCTACTTGGTTTTATTGGGTATTGCCATCATTACAGGTTTGTTAGCTTCGCAAATGCAGTACATGAAGTTTTCTTATACAGAGGCCAACTTGCTTCCAGAAAATCACGAAGCCAATTTAGAATACAATAAATTTTTAGAAGTTTTTGGTGAAGAGGGCAATCTGGTAATTTTAGGCATAAAAGATTCTACTGTATTTACCCCACAAAAATTTAATGCTTGGAACAAGTTAGTAGATCAGTTTGATGATTTAGAAGAGATTGATTTTACTATTTCAATTGCTGATATTCAACAATTAAAGGCAGACAAAAAAAAAGAAAATTTGTTCTAGAACCTTTATATAAAGAAAATCCTAAAACAAGTAACGAAGTTTTAGCTATTAAAAAACAGCTTTTTGATAAACTTCCTTTTTACGATAATTTATTGTTTAATAAAGAAACTGGCACATTACAAACTGCAATCTACATAAAAAAGGAAATCATTAACACTCCTATTCGTAGAGATTTTATTTTCAACACTTTAATTCCTATTATAGAAAAATTTGAAAAAGAAAACAAGCTTGATGTTCGTGTTTCTGGAATGCCTTACATACGTACATTAAATGCCCAAAACATACAAAACGAAATTGGCATTTTTGTAGGTGGTGCCTTGTTAATTACTGCAATTATTTTCTTTCTATTTTTCAGATCATTCAGGGCTACATTTATTACGCTATTAGTGGTAATGATTGGTGTTACTTGGGCATTTGGTTTTATTGGCTGGTTTAGATATGAAATTACAGTTTTATCTGCATTAATTCCGCCTTTAATTATTGTAATTGGGGTACCCAATGCTGTTTTCTTAATTAATAAGTATCAACAAGAAATTAAAAAGCATGGGCAACAAGCTAAAGCACTACAACGTGTAATCTCTAAAATTGGTAATGCCACTTTAATGACCAATATTACAACTGCATCTGGTTTTGCCACATTTGTTTTTGTAAAAAGTAATTTATTAAGAGAATTCGGAATCTTAGCATCAGTAAATATTATCAGTATTTTCATTTTAGCATTATTAATTATTCCTATTATTTACAGTTTTATGCCATTGCCAAAAAAGAAACATTTAAATCACCTAGAAAGAAGGTGGATTGAAAATGTTGTAGATTGGATGGAAAAGACTGTTAAAGAACAACGAATTACCATTTATTTTGCAACTGTTATTATTATTGTTTTAAGTATTATTGGTGTTTATAAAATTAGAGTTTCTGGTACACTCATAGAAGATATGCCTAAAAGTATGGGCTTTTATAAAGACATTAAATTCTTTGAAAAAGAATTTGGTGGTATTATGCCTCTAGAAATTTTTATCGATACTAAAAAAGAAAAAGGGGTCATGAAATTATCTACCTTAAAAAAGATGGATAAAATTAATGAAACTATTGAATCTTTCCCAGAACTATCTAAACCTGTATCTGTTGTAAACTTAGTAAAATACTCTAAACAAGCTTTTTACAAAGGCAATCCTAAATATTACCAACTGCCATCAAGTCAAGAACAGAGTTATATTTTTTCATATACTAAAAACACCAATAGTGATGCAGGTATGTTAAAAAACTTTGTAGACTCTACAGGACGTTATGCAAGAATAACTACCTTTATGAAAGATATTGGTACAGATAAAATGGAAGTGATTCAAGAACGCTTGAAAGCAGTGATCGCTAAAGAGTTTCCGTCAGAAAAATTTGATATTTCTATTACTGGTAAAGCATTAGTATTTATTAAAGGCACAAATTATCTAATTACCAATTTGGTGGTATCCTTGTCATTGGCCATCGTTTTAATTGCCTTATTTATGGCATGGATGTTTAGATCGCCTCAAATGATTATAATTTCATTACTACCAAATATACTTCCATTATTAATTACTGCTAGTTTAATGGGCTTTTTTGATATTCCAATTAAACCTTCTACAATTTTAGTTTTTAGTATTGCTTTTGGTATTTCTGTAGATGATACCATACACTTTTTAGCAAAATACAGGCAAGAATTGATTGCTAATAATTGGAAAATAAAACCCTCTGTATATGGAGCTTTACGAGAAACAGGGGTAAGTATGTTTTATACTTCTATCGTATTATTTTTCGGTTTTTTAACCTTTACCTTATCTAGCTTTGGAGGCACAATAGCTCTAGGAGGCTTAGTATCAATAACATTATTGTTGGCAATGGTGTCTAATTTATTGCTATTACCATCATTATTATTAACTTTCGAAAAGAAAATTGCGAATAAAAAGGTATTTAAAGAACCTAAAATTAAAATTATACCTCCTAACGAAGATAAAATTGAGCAATAAAAAACCTTTATCAAATTAAAATTAGATAAAGGTTTCTATAACAATAAATTGAGGGAATCTAAAGTTTTATTAATGCCAAATTTAAAATTCTTTTTCATAGCAATTTTCTTAGTAACATTTTTCTTTTTCAATAGTACTACAAATTTATGACACAATTATACATTAATCAACTGTGTAATTACGCAGTTTTTAGTATAATTGTATTATGAAAGAGGATTTTGGAAAATATACTAGAGATCGGGTTTCTAATATTCCTTTTGATATTAATGACCCCATCTATATAGAATACAAGCAAAAAGTACCCCAATTTATTGGGCAAGCTGTGTATATTTATTCCTTTGAGAAAAATAGAATGCTTTTTGCTAATGGTTGGGAAGATTTATTAGGCTACAAAGATGAAGAAATTACACTACTAAAAATAGTAAGCTGCACCTCTAAAAGACACTTTAATTTCTCTAACGAATTAAATGACAAAGCCTTACAATTCTTAAAAACAAAAAACAAAGATTTAGATAAATATAGTTTTACTATAGAGGTAGAAAAAATTCATAAAAGTGGTGAGATTATTCCTTTATTATCTAGAGTAGGCATTTATAAATCTTATAAAGGAACAATTTTAGAAGTTATTGGCATTTCTGAAAGAATTCATTCTAGACGATTAGGTAATATTATGCAATATGCTGCATATGGCCCTGAAAAATCTGGCTTTGAAGATAGCTTAAATACGCAATTATTTAATAAATTAGGAATTTCTAGAAAAGAAAAAGAAGCATTACAATTAGCCGCCAAAGGTTATGCTTTTAAAGAAATTGCAAACAAATTGTGTGTAAGTCAATCTGCTATTGAAAAGAGAATCATACCAATGTATAAACGTTTTAAAGTAAAAAGTTTACCCCACTTAATTAGTTTTGCTTACGATAATCACATCTTATAAACCACTGCTATCAGATAAATTAATGGTAGAAATTTTATTTTCTGCTATACCAATTTCTAATAAAAGATCTTTCCAAGAATCATTACTGTGAGATGATTTTATTTTACTCCCCAAAATCCAAATTATATTTTTTTCTTTAATTGTATTTCTGTTATTCTTATGTATAGGTTGATACATATCTATAAAGCTTAACATTTTTTTTGGTGTAATTAATTCTTCTTGTATCGGTTTACTAGGATTAATATCATCAATCAATAAAAAATCAGCCGTTCTCCAATTCCAAATTTCATCCTTACCTAGTTGATGCTCATCAAAAAAAGCATTAAACATTTTTATTCCATTTTTATACAAACAACTATTATTTTTAATACTCAATTCATTAAGAATACCAACACCTAAACTTGTTTTACCACTCCCAAAATCACCATAAATTAAAAGATGATTTCCTTCTTTTTTTTGAGATTTTTTATACGTCTTTATTATATTGATGTTTTGTGGGCTAATTTTTAAATTCCACTGACTTAATCGAAACTGAAATGGATATTTTGCATTTAACTGATACATTTTGGTCAAAAACCAATATCTAGAAGCAAAAATTAAATAGAAACCTAATAAAGACAGGATTATAATTACTGTTTTATTCACATTTTTTGTAAAAACAAGACTAAACAAAAAAGCGCCTAATGCAAAAAAACATATATCTGTAAAAGTATCAAAAGTTATATTTAACCATTTTGGTTTAAAAGCATACTTTGATTTTTTATACATTAAAGGCACTAAAAAATTTAGTATTTCGAAACCCAGCCAAAAAAAAGAAACAATAATTGCAGATGTTACAGCATTCCACTTGGTTAAATAACAGACTAAAAAAGACGGTATAAAACCTAAAGAAATATGACCAAACTGATTGGCCATCCAGGCATAAGTTAAAGTTATTCCTCTGTGTGAATCTTTTCCTATTAAGTCGGCTTTAAGCTGTATAAAAATATTTTTAATTGTGATGGTATTTTTCATAGCAATGTAATTATTCTCAAATATAAATTATTCTACTCAATTTTAAAATCGAGACCAAATCCCTTCTTAACTTTACATCAAAAAAAGTATCTTTACGTTTTAGCAAATTTTTAGAGAAAATCAAACATTATATAACATGACAGAGAAAAATGTTGCAGAAATTTTAGATTCTAATGCACTTTTACAAGAAGTACAACTAAAGGGCTGGGTAAGAACTTTTAGAAGTAATCGTTTTATTGCTTTAAATGATGGTTCTACTATTAAAAATATACAATGTGTTATCGATTTTGAAAACACAGATGAAAACACACTAAAAAGAATAACTACAGGAGCTGCGATTTCTGTTAAAGGCACCATTGTAGAAAGCCAAGGTAGAGGGCAAACTGTAGAAGTTCAAGTCTCTGAAATTGAAATTTTAGGCGATTCTAATCCAGAAGAATACCCTATTCAACCAAAAAAACACAGCTTTGAGTTTTTACGAGAAAATGCACATTTACGTATGCGAACCAATACATTTAGTGCTGTAATGCGTGTGCGCTCTAAATTATCTTTTGCAGTTCATAAATATTTTCAAGAAAATGGTTTCAACTATGTAAACACACCCATAATTACAGGTTCTGATGCAGAAGGTGCAGGAGAAATGTTTAGAGTTACTAGTTTCGAAGATAATAAAGCCCCTATAACTGAAGATGGTAAAATTGATTATTCTAAAGATTTTTTTGGCAAAGAAACCAACTTAACAGTTTCTGGCCAATTAGAGGCAGAAACCTTTGCCATGTCTTTAGGTAAAGCCTATACTTTTGGACCAACTTTTAGAGCCGAAAACTCTAATACTACACGTCATTTAGCAGAGTTTTGGATGATTGAACCAGAAGTTGCCTTTATGGATTTGGCAGGTAATATGGATTTAGCAGAAGATTTTATAAAAGCTGTTATCAACAATATTTTAGAAAATTGCAAAGACGATTTGGCCTTTTTAGACCAACGTTTAACGCAAGAAGAAAAAAGTAAACCACAAGCTCAGCGAAGTGAAATGAGCTTAATTGAAAAATTAAATTTTGTGGTAGACAATAATTTTAAACGTGTTTCATATACAGAAGCTATTGATATTTTAAGAAATTCTAAACCAAATAAAAAGAAAAAATTCCAGTTTCCTATTCATGAATGGGGAGCTGATTTACAATCAGAACACGAACGTTTTTTAGTTGAAAAACACTTTAAATGCCCAGTAATTTTGTTTGATTATCCTGCCAATATTAAAGCATTTTATATGCGTTTAAATGATGACGGAAAAACCGTAAGAGCTATGGATGTACTTTTTCCAGGAATTGGAGAAATTGTTGGTGGTTCTCAAAGAGAAGAACGTTATGAAGTATTGGTAGAAAAAATGAAAGCTTTAGATATACCAGAAGAAGAATTATGGTGGTATTTAGATTTACGTAAATTTGGTACTGCAGTACATTCTGGCTTTGGTCTTGGTTTTGAAAGACTGGTACAATTTGTAACTGGAATGAATAATATTAGAGATGTAATTCCTTTTCCAAGAACCCCACAAAATGCAGAGTTCTAAAAATAACACAAAACTTAATTTACAAATTGTCATTCCTTTAAGAATGGCGATTTTATTTTAATCGATTTCTTATATTTGTTTCTATGCTAAAGCAAAGTTTACAATACAAATTACTCCAAAAATTATCTCCTCAGCAAATTCAGTTGATGAAGTTAATTCAATTGCCTACACAAGCTTTCGAAGAACGCTTAAAGCAAGAAATTGAAGAAAATCCTGCATTAGATGTAGGTAAAGATGAATCTGATTCTTATGACGAAGATTTATCTAATGAATATGATGATACAGGTACAGAGAAAATAGATACTGAAGATATAAATATTGATGAATATTTAAGTGATGATGAAATACCAAGCTATAAAACTCAAGCAAATAACTACTCTTCTGATGATGAAGAAAAAAACGTGCCATATGCAGCAGGTACAAGTTTTCATCAATCATTAAAAAATCAATTGAACACGTATAGTTTAGATGAAGAAGAACAAGCTATAGCAGAATTTTTAGTTGGTAGTATTGATGATAGCGGATATATTAGAAGAGAAATTATAGATTTAGTAGATGACCTAGCCTTTACTGCCAATATTTTTACTACTGAAGAAAAAGTAATTGCAGTATTAAAAAAAGCAGTTCATACTTTAGATCCTATTGGTGTAGGCGCAAGAGACCTTAAAGAATGTTTAATTATTCAGCTAAAATCGAAACAAAATAATAAGATTAGAAGCTTAACCATTGATATATTAGAAGACGCTTTTGATCATTTTGTAAAGAAGCATTATAAGAAGCTATTAGAAAAATTCAGTATTTCTGAAGATGAATTAAAAGCAGTTAATACAGAAATTTCAAAATTAAATCCAAAACCTGGTAGCTCTTATGCTGGTAACAATAAAATAGCAGAGCAAATAGTACCCGATTTTTCTATAAAAATTACAGATGGGGAATTGGATTTAACCTTGAACTCAAGAAACGCACCAGAATTGCACGTTTCAAGAGAATACAATAATATGCTAAAAGGTTATCAAGAATCTAAAACTAAAAGTAAATCTCAAAAGGATGCAGTGTTTTTTATCAAACAAAAATTAGATGCTGCAAAATGGTTTATAGACGCTATTAAACAACGTCAACAGACACTTTTAATTACAATGAACACCATAATGCACTACCAGTACGAATACTTTTTAACTGGTGATGAACGCAAGTTAAAACCAATGATTTTAAAAGATATTGCAGATAAAATCAATATGGATGTTTCTACTGTTTCTAGAGTTGCTAATAGCAAATATGTTTCTACACCTTATGGTACAAAATTGATAAAAGAATTTTTCTCAGAATCTATGAAAAATGATCAAGGAGAAGATGTATCTACCAAAGAAATTAAAAAAATACTAGAGACTGTTATTGCAGAAGAAGATAAAAAGAAACCTTTAACTGATGATAAATTGTCTAAAATTTTGAAAGAAAAAGGCTATCCAATAGCAAGAAGAACTGTTGCTAAATATAGAGAGCAATTAGATTTACCTGTAGCTAGATTACGTAAAGAAATTTAGTGCGTTTTCATAAATTCATATCAACCATTTTACACCCAATTGTAGTTCCTACAGTTGGTGTTATGTTGTATTTTTTAATAAGTAAAAACACCTATTTAAGTCATCAAAAATTTACTGTTTTAAGCGTTGTTTTTATTTTTACCTATTTAGTTCCGCTGTTGATTCTGATTCTTTTTAAAAAATTAAGAATAATTAAAAGTTATAGGACCGAGAGTATTAGAGAGCGAAAAATACCCATAGCTTTAATGATTATATTATTCTATTTGATGGGGAATACGATGAACAGTGCCTCAAACCTAAAAGATTTAGGATTACTCTTCTACGCAACTTCTGCAGGGTTATTAATAATTTATGGATTGTTTTTTTTCTACATAAAAGCTAGTATTCATTTGCTTTCTTTAGGTATTGCAGGTGGATTTTTTATGATTTTAGGTAACAATTATTCCCAATCGTATTTATTGGTTATAATTATTATCTTTTTGTTATCGGGTTTGCTAGCAAGTGCAAGGCTTCACTTAAAAGCTCATACTACAAGAGAAATATACATTGGTTTTTTTATAGGACTTGCTACACCTATTTTACTCAATTTTCTATTATAGAATATAAAAAATTAAACCAAACTTTAAAATAGAAGAATTTATTTCTTCACCATTAATAAAAGCATTCTTAAAAATCGGTGTTAAACTGTAATAGAAATTTACATTAAATTCATCATACCCTGCAGAAAGCGTTAATCCGTATTGAAAAGGGTTATAGCTGCTTACATTATTGTAAGATATACTATTCAAATTCTCTTCAAATTCAAATGTATTAGAAAGATTGTACAAAAATTTAACGCCTGCATAAATTCGCCAAAAGTCGTATCTCTTTGCTGTTGATGTTCTCCATCTTAACTCTAAAGGAAACTCGAGATTATGCGTTTTAAAAACATTAGAGGCCAAACTTTGACCTTGACTAAAAACAGAAACTCCATTATTTTCTTCTACTTTTAACTCATGATTAAAAAAATCAAGCCCATAACCAATACCAATTGCTATTGCAATATTTCCACGTTTATTAAAAGTAATATCTTTAATAAAACCAGTAGAAAACGCATAAGAAAAACCACTTTTAGTTATAGGAGAAGGCTGATCATATAGCTGAGCATAAGAAATAGAAGCATATATTTGGTCTTCTGAATACTTGTCTCCAATTTGTAAAGAATCTTTCTGAGCAAAAAAATTAGAAACAAAAAAAAGTAGCCATAGAAAGTTAATTATTTTTTTCATTTAAAATTGATGCTTATTCTTATACTTTTTTAAAAATGGTGTTTTTTAAAAATAACTAAAATAAAAAAAGGTTAACCGCTAAGTTAACCTTTTTTGAACTATATTTTTGTTAATTCTAATTCTTTGATCCTGCAGTAGAAGAATAATTGATTTTAAGGGCATTAACATCTCTTAATTTCAATCTAATATCTATAATAGTACCTACGTTAGATTCTTTATCAGCCTTAATAGATGTAGTCATAAAAGGATGTAATGCTTCAGCTAATTTATCTCTTTTACTAAAAATAAAAGCTGGTACTTGATCTGCAGTTGAAATTTTGTCATTTAACTGAATCTTGTTGTACCCAACACCATCTCTGTTAGGATCTTTAGATTTACCTACATAAATAGTACTTACCAAACTTTTATCTTCTAACTTCTTAATTTCACTTGCACTTGGCAACCTCGGGTTTTCAATTACTAAATTTGTTTCTCTCATGGTTGTTGTAACCATAAAGAAAAATAGTAACATAAAAACAATATCTGGTAAGGCTGCTGTATTTACAGCAGGTATTCCTTTTTCTTCTTTCTAAATTTAGACATAGTTTCTTGTTTTAAATTTAATTAATTAGGAAGTTGGCTCAGCATCTGAAATAATTTGAGGATATGCTTTTTTGATATCTTCAACTTTTACTTTCAATTGCTCAGATAATCTTTTGGTATCTGCACTTTTTTTGGCATCCTTATATTGCTCTTCTAATTCGTCAAAAGATACTCCATAACGTTGTTTGCTAAGTCTATTTCTTAGCTCACTGTATGCTCTCAATAACTCGTTCTGAACTTCAATATAAACACCATAATCAGTACCTCTATCACTTTGTACAGAGATAATAGCTTTATTTGGATGATCAGAAGATTTATCGCTTCTCTCACCTTGACAATAGTCGCATGCTTTACCTGGTGTACCATCTTCTCCTGGCTTACCAATACCTCCACCATTATCAATAAACTTAAGCGCGGCATCTTTAATATCCTTAATTTGCATTGGTTCATTTTCAACAAGAAGTTCATTATTTCTGTTGATATTTACCTCAAAAATATTTTTTTCTTTAATTACAGGTGGCACATAATCTGCTGGTGGTTTTTCTGACAACTTCTTAGAGACACCTGAATCTACATTCATGGTAGTAGTTACTAAGAAGAAAATTAATAACAGAAAAGCAATGTCTGCCATAGAACCTGCGTTAATTTCTGGATTTTCTCTTCTTGCCATATATTATGATTTAACTAATCCTTTTAATAAATCTACAATAAAAAACGCACCTGCAATAATTAATAGTATAGTACTATACCATATTCCTGCTCCAACCCATCTATTTACAGACGAACCCTCTTCACCTCCTGGCAGAATATTAAGTCCATTTGCATCATACACAACTGCACTGTCTGACAAGAAGTAAGCAATAAATAACAAGACTGCTAACACTGCTAAACCTCCTAAAGTTTTCTTTAGGTTCTCTGGATTTCTAATTAAACTCCAAAGAGATAATAATATTGTAATTACAACACCAGCAATAAATAACCAAAATGAAAATGAAATAAGTGGGCTAACCAAACTATTTTGTACATCAACATTGGTTTCTATTACCTCTGCATCTTCTGAAAATATTCTAATAAAAAGAATACCACCAATAAGCGCAATTAAAGTAATTCCAATATTTAAAATTTTATTACTTTTCATATTGAATATTATTTTTTATACTTTACTAATAAGTCTACCAATGAGATAGATGCATCTTCCATATTATTTACAATACTATCAATCTTTGCAACGATGTAATTGTAAAAAATCTGAAGAATAATAGCCACAATTAAACCAAATACGGTTGTTAATAAGGCTACTTTAATACCACCTGCAACTACTGCTGGAGAAATATCATTTGCAACAGCAATATCATTAAAGGCTCCAATCATACCAATTACTGTACCCATGAAACCAAGCATTGGTGCTAATGCAATAAATAAAGAAATCCAAGAAACATTTTTCTCTAATTGTCCCATTTGAACTCCACCATAAGAAACTACTGCTTTTTCTGCTTCTTCTACACCTTCATCCACTCTATCTAAACCTTGATAAAAAATAGATGCAACAGGTCCTTTTGTATTTCTACAAACTTCTTTAGCAGCTTCTACACCACCAGAACTTAAGGCATCATCTACACTTGCTAATAATTTTTTAGTATTAGTTGTAGCCATATTTAAATAAATAATTCTTTCAATAGCTATAGCTAATCCTAAAATTAAAGCTACCAATACAATTCCCATAAATCCTGGTCCACCATCTATAAAGTTTTGCTTTAATATTTGGTGAAAGGTTTGTTCAGTTTCTGCAGCTTCTTGTGCAAAAGAGGATTGTACAGCTCCAAAAAACATAAATCCTGTTACAGATAAGACATTTACTACTTTTTTCATCTTAGTTATAAATTAATTTTAATAGTTATTAACGGGTTAAAGATATAAATTTTCGTTCCAAAAAAAGAAATAAAAATGTTATTTATGTTTTTTTGGTCAGAATTTCTCTTAATCCTTTTTAAGAGACTGCCAAGTAACAAAAAATGTAAAGCATAAAAAAATTTTTTTTAGCTATTTGTTGCTTTTTAACCATTTTGAGGTAAAAAAAAATCTGATTCCTTTAAATCTTTACAATTTATTGGCTCAAGCCTCGGAAATCTCACCTCTTAAAGACTTTTCATAGTAAAATATAAAATCTTTTTGTGAAAGATTTTTATGCAGCAAATACATTAATTTTGCTATTGCAGATTCTGTAGTAATATCTTTTCCGCTAATTACACCAATCTTTTTTAAGACTACACTGGTTTCATAATGACCTTGCACAACACTACCCCCTTCACATTGGGTTACATTTACCACTTTAATACCTTTTTTAATGGCTATTTTTAATAAGTTTAAAAACCAATCTTCATTAGGTGCATTACCTGCTCCATAAGTTTCTAGCACAACACCTCTTAAATTTTCGATATTTAAAATACTTTGCACAGTTTTGCTTGTAATCCCTGGAAATAATTTTAAAATAACAACATCATTCACCAAATCTTTTCTAACCACCAACTCTTTTGAAGTAGCTGCTTTGCTGATGTAATAATGATTAAAATTTAAGTGTACGCCACTTTCTGCAAGTGGTGGGTAATTTAAAGAACTAAATGCTTCAAATTGTTCTGCATTTATTTTTGAGGTTCTATTTGCCCTATACAATTTATACTCAAAATACAAACCTACTTCAGAAATAATTGGTTTTTGATTTTCTTGAGCGCAGGCTATTTCTATAGAAGTTATTAAATTTTCTTTAGCATCTGTTCTTAAATCACCTATAGGCAGCTGAGAACCTGTAAAAATTACAGGTTTTTGTAAATTTTCAAACATAAAACTGATGGTAGATGATATGTAAGACATGGTATCAGAACCTGTAAGCACTACAAATCCGTCGAATAATTTGTAATTAACCTCTATAGTTTCTGCAATTTGTTTGTAATGTAGCGTATTCATATTTGAAGAATCTATAGGATTATCAAAAGAAATACTTTGTATTGTACAATTTAATTGTTCTAATTCTGGAATTTTATTGATAATCTGACTAAAATCGAATGCTTTTAAAGCATTTGTTTTATAGTCCTTAATCATGCCTATTGTGCCTCCTGTATAAACAATTAATATGTTTGGTTTTTTTGCCATTTTGACATCTATTCTTAAAAAAATATTAATTTTTGACTACTATATTATGTCATTAGTTGATTTGATTCCTTAAAAATGGAATTGGAATACTTTATGTTGTAAATTTATCAAACAAAAACGATATACAATTTAAAACCTTATAAATATGTTACAGTTCTATATATTGATTGGTGCAATTTCTTTAGTAAGTTGGTTAGTAAGCAATCAATTGAAACAAAAATTTAAAAAATACTCTAAAATAAGCTTAAGAAACGGAATGAGTGGAGCAGAAATTGCCACTAAAATGCTTGCTGATCATGGTATTTTTGATGTAAAAGTAATTTCAACTCCTGGTAGATTAACAGACCATTACAACCCAAAAGACAAAACTGTAAATTTAAGTGAAGCTGTTTACAACCAGCAAAATGCTGCTGCTGCTGCTGTGGCTGCTCATGAAGTGGGGCATGCTGTTCAGCATGCAAAAGCCTATCAATGGTTAACTTTACGATCTCAATTGGTGCCCATTGTTAGTGTTTCTTCTAATTTTTCTCAATGGTTGGTAATTGGAGGGCTAATTTTAGGTGCTGCTTCTGGGGCTTCTGGTATTGGTTTTTACATTGCTATTGCTGGTTTGGCAATGATGGCTTTAGCAACCTTATTTAGTTTTATAACTTTACCTGTAGAGTATGATGCCAGTAATAGAGCTTTAGCATGGCTTAAAAATAAAAATATGGTTTCTCAGCAAGAATTTGAAGGCTCTAAAGATGCTTTAAAATGGGCTGCAAGAACTTACTTAGTAGCTGCTTTGGGTTCTTTAGCAATGTTATTGTATTGGGGAATGCAGGTTTTAGGCAGTAGAGACTAAATTTGAGAGATTTTTTTATAGACTATCTTATACGTTACACTTTAAAATGCTTTGATTTTCAAGGCATTTTTTTATTGCAGGAAACTATTTGAACTTTTTAAGCGTCTAGTGTTTGTAGAAAATGAATATCTGTTTATCGGAAAAATAACCCAATTCATCAGATTTCAATTTCACATCTTCTAATAATCAACCAATTTTGAAGTGTAAAACACAACGTATGAAAACTAAAATCACCACTTTATTTATTCTTTTATGTACACTATCTATTTTTGCACAAAACAATATCAACGGAAAAATTGTTGATGCGCAAAATGCACCTTTACCATTTGCAAATATTGTATTGCTAAAAATAGGTGCAGAAGCAAAACCAAATGGCACTGTTTCTGATGAGAATGGAACATTTTTCTTTGATAAAATTGCATCAGGAAAATACAAAATAGAAATTTCGATGTTAGGTTTTGAAACCTACAAAATTTCTGAATTTAACTTAGATGTCAACAAAACATTCAACATCACTCTAAAAGAAGAAACACAAACTTTAAATGAGGTTGTTGTAAAAAGCAAACGACCAGTTATTAAACAAACCGCAGAAAAATTAATTGTAGATTTAGAAAAATCGGAAAT
This sequence comes from Polaribacter sp. R77954, assembly GCF_044595335.1. Classification (GTDB taxonomy): domain Bacteria; phylum Bacteroidota; class Bacteroidia; order Flavobacteriales; family Flavobacteriaceae; genus Polaribacter. The sequence goes on along the minus strand of NZ_CP138992.1, from coordinate 2,938,266 downwards.
GATTAATACCAATTTACAAGATGTAATGCGAAAAATTCCTGGTGTTTTGGTTACCAATAACGGAATTTCAATTGCTGGGAACAGTGGCGTTCGAATTTTAATCAACGGAAAAACTACTGAATATATGGATGTAGAAACGCTTTTGAGAGATTTTCCTGCAGATAATATTGCTAAAGTTGAAGTAGTAGAGCAACCGGGTGCTGAATATGAAGCTTCTGGTTCTGGTGCTATCATCAACATTATTTTAAAGAAAAATGTAAAACTTGGTACTTATGGAAGTGTAAATTCTTGGGTTGGCGAAGACCAAGGCTTTGAATGGGGTTCTGGTTTTTCAATCGCGAGCTACAAAAACAAATTAAATTGGCAATTGAGTACAGGGTATTCTCAACCCACTTGGAGAGAGGATTTGTTTTTGATAAGAACAGTTGGAGAAGAAACATACAACCAAGCAACTAGAGAACCTTACGATCCTGATAATTTTAGATTTGGTGGTAGCTTAGATTATTATATAAATGATAACCATTCCATAGGAATTGGAGGGCAAATTAATACCAGAGATTCTGACAGAATAGCAAGTAGTGAAACCATTATTTCTGATGAGAATACTAGAAATACTTTATTTTCTGAAAATAGTTTTGATAGGCAAAGAACCACTTTTAACATCAATCCTTACTACGAATACAAAACAGACACAGACAAATTATTAATTGATTTTAATTACATTGATTTTGTAAACGACAACACCAACATATTAAGTGACGTTACAGGCAGCACTATAGATTTTATCGATAGAAAATACATTCAAGATGGCACGTACAACATAAAAACCTATAGAGCAGATTATACCAAAACAATCTCAGACAATTTTAAACTAAGTGCAGGAACTCGTTTTGCTGATGTAAATACAGATAATGATTTACAAGCTTTTTCTGAAAGAAATAATAATTTTACTGAAGATGAAAATGAAAGTAGCCGATTTGTAATTGATGAAACCATCTTAGCTTTTTACGGTAAAGTAAATGCAAAACTGGGTAAATGGTCTTTTTCTGGTGGATTACGTTACGAAGATAGTAACACAGATGGTACTTCTACCTTTATAAAAGATGACGAAACGATTACAGAGGTTCAAAAACGTCCGATCCAAAAATTATTTCCAAGTGCATCAATTAGCCGAAAATTAACAGATGTTTTGGGTGCAAGTGTATCTTATAGTTATAGAATACAAAGACCCTCTTACAGTAGCTTAAATTCTTTTCAGCAATTTTTAGATCCGTTTTCTGCAAGTGAAGGTAACCCAACTTTAAGACCCGCTTTTACCAATAATTATCAATTTAATTTAACGTTTGATGGGCAACCATTTTTTACCATTGGTTACAGCGAAACTGATGATGCCATTTCTCAAGTAATTAGTCAAACAAATTCGTCTGCACAAATAAGACAGCAAGAAACCAACATTGATGAATTGTACAACTGGAACTTTAGGTTTTTTGCACCCGTAAATTTTGCCAAAGGTTTAGACGGTTATACAGGAATTATCGTAAATAATAATAATTTTGGAGCTACTATTTTAGATAACGATAATCTAGGCGAATCTTTTAAAATCAATTTAAGCAAATGGAACTTAATTTGGTTTATCCAAGCTAGTTATCAATTGCCTTGGGACATCAATTTAGAAGTAAGTGGAAATTATGGTACAGGGGCTTTAGAAGGACAAATTGAAGTAGATTGGTTAGCTGAATTAGATTTTTCTTTTGGTAAAAAGTTTTTAGACGATAAATTAAAAGTAAATCTTGGTTTCAATAAAATGCTAAACAGAGGTTTTGTAGGTAATATTGATTATGGAAATGGATCTGCTTGGGTAGAGAGCAATGGCTCTAGACAAAATGTGCAATTACGATTAGTGTATAGTTTTGGCTCTAAATTTGGCAAGAAAAAATCACGTAGAAACACCAATAGAGACGAACAAAACAGAATTAATGATAGTAATTAATATATTTGTTTGATGAACACAAAACTTAACAAATCTGATTATGTAATTCTTGGTATTTTTTATCTGATTAGTGCAACTCTAAATGTGTTTGATTATTTAGATCAGAATGCAACATTAATAGAATACTTAATAGACATACCCATGTATGTGATTACCTCTTGTTTAGGTGTTTTAATCTATGTGTTTTTTATTATTCCAAGGTTTCTTATTCATAAAAAAAATTATATACTTTTTGCAATATTTGGGCTCTTAGTAATTACTTCTATTGGTGTAATAGAAAGAGTAGTTGGTTTTGCTACTGGCAATAATGATTGGAGTAAATTTCCTGAACTTGGTAACTTAATCTTATACGCTATTTTTAATGGCTCAGATTCTGTTGGTCTTATATTAGGAATAATAATAACTAAGAAATTCTACGAATCTCAAACTCAAATTTCTAAAATAAAAGAACAACAAAAAGAAAACGAATTAAAATTGTTACGGTCTCAAATTGATCCTCATTTTTTATTTAATAATTTAAACACCTTAGATAGTTTAATTGATAGTAACCCCGAAAAAGCCAAAGAGTACATTAACAAACTATCATTAATCTATAGGTATTTAATTCAAACAAAAGATGCTGAAGTAATGGAATTGATAGACGAAATTAAACTTGCTAAAAACTATATTTTTCTAATTCAAACTCGCTTTGGTAATGATTACCAATTTTCAATTGATGAAAATATTTCTTTAGATGATAAATTTATTCCTACAGGAGCCTTACAAACGCTACTAGAAAATGTAGCAAAACATAATAAATCAGATGGTAAAACTCCAATTAAAACTAGCATTCAAGTTAATGAAGGTTGGATGATTGTTACCAACACAAAATCTAACGTAATTACCAAACAAGAATCGTTAGGTACTGGTTTAAAAAACTTAAGAGCTCGCTACCAACTATTGTCTGATGAAAAAGTACAAATTTTAAACACAGATACAAAATTTGAAGTTTTTATACCTATAATTGAGTTGAGCAATTAAAATATGGCAATTATAAAGAGTGTAATATTTCTACAATAATACAGTAAACTGTTGATATCTAAAGAAAACTGGTTACTTTATCTATTTTTAAAGGATGCTTGTTCATTAAAGTATGGCTTCTTAAAAAAGAAATATTTTTTTATGATCGATAAAAAATCCCTTTCTCATTCATATACGTGCTTTTTTCACTATTCAACTCTAATACGTTTCCATAAAAATCTTTAGCCTCTAAAGCTAGTTCATTAAAAATACACACAGTTGCAGCATAATCCCAAAAAGAACCTCCTCCTTTTTCATCCTTAGGAAATTTAAACATAATTGCAGGTCTGTTTTCTGCTACAGTAATTGCATTTAAAACAGAACCAGAACCAAAATGCTCTTTGATATTATCTAATTTTAGCTTTTCTTTTTCGCGATTTAAGACTTTTATAAACTCTTCTTTTTCGGGTAAATCTGATACCTTTTTTTCGATAGTATAAGTTAAATAATTGTTGGGTGCTTCTAACTGCCAAGGTTGCCCATTTTTAAAGGCGCCTTTGTCTTTTATGGCGTAATATAAATTGTTGGTGGTAGGATCAAAAACCACTCCAATTTGTGGAACACCTTGTTTAGAAATTAATGCAATAGAAACCGAAAAACCTGCTTGTTTTTTTATAAACGCCAAAGTACCATCAATAGGATCTATACACCAAAAAAAATCTTTTTTAAAACGGCTTTTATCATCTTCTTGTTCTTCAGACAATAACCCTAAGTTATCGATTTTACAAGTAGGCAAAAGGTGAGATAAAATAATTTTCTCACTTTTTAAATCCACTTCTGTTAATACTTGAGAAGCGATAGAATCACCTGTCTTATTTTCTAAAATGGTAAAATCTTCATTCATATATTTCTGAATGACTTTACCTGCTGCTAAAGCTGCTTTTATGGCAATATCTGTAAGGTTTTGTAAATCCATCTATACGTTTTTAATGACTTGTTTTGCAACACGTTCGCTATAACTATTTATTTTCCAATGACCTGGACTCCATCCTTTTAAAAAACGATGAAAATCTGCCCAAGCTACGTAATATAAATCACGCCATTCGTTTTCTAATTCTATATTTCTTTTACCTAGTGCTTTGTGCAAATGGTTAAAATAAGTGTCTAAAATTTTAGATTCTAAACGTTCGCACTCCTTTTCTTGCAAGCAACTCCCTACAAAATACGCAACATCTTTCATACCACAACCACCACCTACATATTGAAAATCGACTCCAGCAACTTTTCCATCCTTAGAAAAACAAAAATTTGCCAATTTTGCATCTCCATGTACAATTGTTTTGTACTTACAATTATTTAATTTATGATCAAGTGCAGTAGCTGCTTTTTTTAATGCAACATCATTTAAAACCTCAAGTTCTTGCGGTCTTGTTTCTAAATGCCAATACGTGCCTATTTGCCAAAGTCCTTTTGGATTTTGCTCTAAATAACTGGCATGAAATTTTGCCAACCATTCTAAACAAGCTTCAATTTCTTGCCAATTTACGGTTTGTTTCCGTAAAGAATAACCAACTTCATCTAAATCTTCTAAAACTATCAAAACCTCATTTTCTAGTGGTTCAATAGCAAAGCATTCTGGTAAACGTGCTTTACTTTTTGTACTATATTCTTTATACCAATGAGTTTCTACTTGGTAAGATTTTAGTTTTCTTTGATGCCCAATATTAGAATTCCATCCTCTTGGATGATTTTTTTGCTGAGGCAACTGTACATTTTTAACCACTACAGATTTTAAGGAACTCCCTTTTAATGCAACCCGAATTATTTGACCATAGCCACTCCAAAGGGATTGAATCACTTCTTTTTCTTCTAGAGATGATGCACCTGTTTTTTGTAGAATTATGGATTTGAAGCGGTTGTTCATATTAAATTTTTGATATAATTAAGCCCCTTCAGGTTTTGGAAACCTGAAGGGTATTTTAAATATTTACTCTAAAAATAATTGTTGATTTCTTTCATTAATAAATAGTTTTCTATCTAAATGAGTTTCAATAAAATTTTTAACTCCATCAAATAACAATAGCACTTCATCTCTTTTAATATTTGTCTTTTGTTGAGATATTATTGATTCATAAGATGAATATTTATAAGTGCCAAAATCATTATAAATTTGATGATGTTCTGGATTAAGGTGTATATAGAGAATAAGCGTCTTTAAATAGTTTTCATCCTTAATTTTTATTCTTTTAAAAGGTTTTTCTAATAAACTCCCTGTTCTTCCATATTTTTTATTCATTGCTTTAGTATAAGCATTAAATAAATTTGAAAAATACTGAGAAGGGTTTTCGCAATTATGATGAATCTTTAAAAGAATGTGAAAATGATTTTTAAGTAGACAATATCCATAAATATCTGAAACTGGCAAGAGATATTTTTTTACTAAATCTAAGAAGTAGTTGTAATTATCTTCATCAAAAAAAATATCACCACCATTATTCCCTCTATTGTATATATGGTAGTAATAATCTGATTCTACTTTTTCTATTTGCATTTTTTAGTATTCAGACCCTTCAGGTTTTTAAAACCTGAAGGGTCTTGTCAAACTTTATAATATTTCTATAACCCCCTTAAACAAAGTAATCATTTTAGGCTCTGTTTCACCAGCAATAGCTATAATTTCTGCAATATCAACAGGTTGTAAGTTTTTAGGATCACATTCATCTGTCAAAACAGAAATGGCAGCACAAGGTAAGTTCAGCTGTTTGGCAACGATTACTTCTGGCACAGTACTCATTCCTACAGCATCTGTTTCTAATATTTGTAACATTCTATATTCTGCCTTGGTTTCTAATTGCGGACCTAAAACACTGGCGTAAACTCCTGTGTGTAATTTTATATCTTCTTTTTTAGCAACCTCAAGCATTTTTTTGTTGATAACCTCTGAATACGGTGCTAACATATCCGCAAAAATATTACCAAAAGTATTTGCTCCTTGAAATGCCAAAGGTGATTGCCCTTGTAAATTGATATGATCTTCAATTAACATGATATCGCCTTTTTTGTAAGATAAATTGATGGCGCCTGCTGCATTAGAAATCAATAAATTTTGAATTCCTAAACCATGCATTGTTCTGATTCCATAAGTAACTTCCCAAGGTGAATAACCTTCATACAAATGAAAACGACCAGACATTACTAGTACTTTTTTTCCTGAGATTTTTCCTAAAATTAATCTACCAGAATGAAACTCTACAGTAGCTTCTGGAAAATGCGGGATTTCAGAATAAGCGATTTCCTTTTCAATCGAAATTTCATCAACTAATTTGCCCAAACCTGTTCCTAAAACAATGCCTATTTCTGGATTTGTAAATCCGTTTTCTTTTAAAAAAGTTATGCTTTGTTGCAGTTGATCTTGTTTTGTCATTTATGTCTGTTTACAGTTTAAAATTACTCTGTCATTTCAACCTTGTGGAGAAATCTTATCAATAAAAACTTGAAATAAGATTTTTCGACTCCACTACCTTCCACTCAAAATGACAAGAAAACATTTTATTGTATTACTAATTTTTGCGTTTTAGATTTTCCATCAACATTAATTTTAACCAAAAAAATTCCTTTGTCAAATAAGGAAACATCTATAGGATTGTTTTTAATCTTTGATTGATGAAAAACTTGTTTTCCTAAAACATTAAAAATACGTATTTCTGCAGAAACAGCATCAATATTAGAGATTTGAATTTGATTTTTTGCGGGGTTTGGATACACCGAAATTGCATCTATTATAAATGCATCTAGATCTAAAACAGAACAAGTATTGCTAGTAAAGCTCTCGAACTTCCCTAAATCCCAAAAATGGTCATACTGCAAACAATAGAAGAAAACAGTATCAAAATCTGAGATATTTTTATCATCTTTTATTACAATTGAAAAGGATTGTTTTCCTGTAGATTGAATCAACCCAAAATCGATATGATTTAAATCTGCAATAAGCGTTTCTGTTAATTCTGCCTTTGTTTTTCCATCTGAATCCACTAAAAATACTCTTACATCTGGCCCTGGTTCTGTAGAAAAATTTTCTGCAAGTTCAAGTAAAACTTCGTTTTTAGCAATTAACGAAATACTTACATCTCCAGAAATATTATAAGATGGTGGGTCTTTTACATTGTTACCAAATTCACCAATACTTTTAGAGCATTGGGCATTTATAATAGTAATTGTAAAACTAAAAGTTAAGAACAGTAAAAGTGTTTTCATAGTTATTATTTAGAATTGATGAACGTTTCCATAATTTCTGGAATATCGATGATATCTTCATATACATCTATGTCGTTCTTCTCTTCTAATAATTTCACTTTTTTGTCAATTAAATCTTGTAAAGTATCTTTTCGAACAGTTTCTGTGCCCCAATTTTTGTTTTGAAACACTTGTTGATGCAATTTTTTCATCCCTAATACATAATAACCACCATCTAAAGCCGGCCCTAAAACAACATCATTTTCTTCTAGTTGATGAAATGCATTGTCAATATTTGTTGAGGTTAAATCATACAAATCGCTTCCAATAATGATTATTTTTTCATAGCCTGCATCAAATCCATTTTTAAAAGCATTTTGCATTCTTAAACCTAAATCTTCACCAAATTGTTGATGTTTTTGATAAATGGATGCATCCCAAATATCATTTTCTCTAATTTTTACAGAATAATAAACAGCTTTATCTGCATTTACTTTTGATGAGATTTCTTTTGTCTTTTGAAGTAAAAACTTATAAATTTCTAAAGCAGTTTCATCGCCAACCGTTTTTGCCAAACGTGTTTTTGCTTTGCCTAACTCTGGGTTTCTGGTGAAGATTAATAGTAAGTTTTTATTCAAAAATATATTTTTTTTGTCATTTCTACTTCATGTAGAAATCTAGGTTTTAGTTAGATTTCTCCACAAGGTCGAAATGACATTAGATTTGTTTTTTTTATCACAACAGTGATCACTGAAAACTGAGACTGCTTACTGCCTACTTTTTTCAATACACTTTCTTCCCTTTTTTCAACCATTTACTCCAATCTTTATTAAAGGTATGGACTTTTTCTGTTGAATTTCCTAACGTATCAACCACTTGAAAATTGGCATTTTTCCATTCAAAAATTCCCCCATATAAATTGTACACATTGGTATAACCTGCTTCTATGATTTTATGAGCAACAGTTTCAGAACGGATTCCTAAAGAGCAATACACCACAATTTTAGCATTTTTATCTTCAGGTAATTTGGCTAAGGTTTCTTTGATTTTAAATTTATCATAGCCCACACAAATAGCATTTTCCAAATGACTAACTTCAAATTCTTTTGGCTCTCTTGCATCTAATAAAATAGCATCTGTTTTTGGTAAAGCTAATGTTTCTACTGACATGTATGGTACGTTTCTTTTGTTCCATTTATGAAGTAGTTTATCTAACTTTTTCTGTCCAAATGCGGTTGAACTGATAACTAAAAAAAGAATGCATATTTTTTTCATAATTTTTGAATTTAGATTACTGTCTTCTTAGGAACGACAATTAAACCAATAACTGAAAACCATCAACCAAAAACCAAATTAACAACATCCACCACCATCGTAATGAAACGTAGAAGGAGAAAAGAAAATATCATCTCTACCTAAACTTTTTAGTTGCCCTGCTGTTTTATCACAAATGGCTAAGGGTTGATTTTTTAATAAAACATGCCCAGCATTGTCATCAAAATACTCTTCATCACCATAATAAATAGCAGCTTTTCCTGTAAAAATACAAGGCCCATCTACTGGCATTGGATCTTTAATGGCAGCAACTTCAATGGATTCTATATAAATCAATTCGTCTGTTGGATAATTTTTAGGATCTAAAATACGATATGGCTTTCTGGCTCTGATTTCTATCGTTCCAAAACCAGCATCTGTTAAAGCTTTTACATAATCTGCAATCGACAAACTTCCACTCAAACATAGTGCTCGTAAACGCTCATCATTACGTAATTCATCATTCATTGGTTGCTCACAAGTAGGATCACTCATAACCAAACGTCCATGAGGCTTTAAAACTCGGTACATTTCTGCAATGGCCTTCTTTAAATCATCCGATTTAAAAATATTGAACAAACAATTTTGAGCAGCCACATCAATTGAATTATCTTCAACAGGTAAATCCATGGCATCACCTTTTCTTAAATCAACAAAATCGCTTTTAAACCAATCGTTTTGTTCTTCAGCAATTTTAAAGTTTTTTCGAGAAGCTTCTAACATTTCATCAACAACATCTAAGCCAATAACTCCGCCTTTATTTCTGTTGAAGTATGCAAATTGTAACAATTCCATACCTCCGCCAACACCAACATATAACATTTTTGGATTGTTGGTTAAATCGCGAGCGTGCACAGTAGAACCACAACCGTAGTTCATTTCTTGCATAATTCTTGGGATTTTTAATCCTGGTAATTCCCAAATAGGGTTTGTAGTACAGCATAAACCCACATCTGGAGTTAAAGCTGCTTCTTTATAAACGTTGTGTGTAGTATCTAAATAACTCATTATATATTTTGATTTTGCAAGGGGTTTAAACCCCTTGTTGTATTATGCTACAGTTCCTTGGCAACTACTACCAGCACCTGCTGTACAACCATAACAATGTTGATTGATAATTATATTTCTGTTTTGCAGCAATTCTTCATTATAATCTGCAATATGTTTTACTTTACTTGCCACTTTTAAATTTAACATCTGATTAAAATCACAATCGTACAACCAACCATCCCAACTTACAGAAATAGTATTGGTACACATTACATTGGCAACTGCTGATGGATTATACGCATCTACCAAAGCATACATATAATCTTCATAATTTTCGGATGCAATTAAATAATCTAAAAATCGGCTGATTGGTAAATTAGTAATTGCAAAAAGATTATGAAAATCGATATTAAAATCTTCTTTTAACGCTTTTTTAAAATCACGTTCTAAACCCATTTGGTCTCCAGGTAAAAATGCCCCTGAAGGATTGTATACCAAATCTAATTTTAAATCAGAACCTTCTATACCATAACCCACAGCATTAAGTTCTTGTAAAGCTTTAATCGATTTATCAAAAACACCATCACCTCTTTGTTTATCTGTTTTTCCACGCGTCCAATGAGGCATTGAAGAAACCACGTGTACATTGTGTTTTTTAAAGAATTCTGGCAAATCGTGATACTTTTTATTGGCTCTGATAATGGTTAAGTTAGACCGTACAATAAAATCTTTGATTCCTGCTTTGGATGCTTCTTCTACAAACCATCTAAAATTCGGATTCATTTCTGGTGCTCCACCAGTTAAATCTAAGGTATGCGCTTCCGTTTTTTTAATAACTTCTAAACATTGCTGCATGGTTTCTATAGTCATAATTTCTTTACGATCTGGACCAGCATCTACATGACAATGCTCGCAAACTTGGTTACACATATACCCTAAATTGATTTGTAAAATCTCTAACTTTTTAGGGCGTAATGGAAACTGATTGGTTTCTTTTATTTTAGCTGCAAATGTAGGTAGTTCTCCGTCTGCAAAAATTCCGTTTGAAAGAATTTCCATTTGACGAGAAGTATTTGCAATATCGTTATTTCTTGATTTTAGTGATTTTTTCATGCTGAACTTGATTCAGTATCTATTTTTATTTCCTTGTTAATACTTACGAGAAAAGTTTTGATTTGGTTTTCAGTCTGAATGTTAAATATTCAATTTTAAAGGGATAAATGATTTTTACAGATACCCACTTTCGTGGGCATAAGCGATTCACACAATTTTTGCAAAAAAAGCAAAAATTGGTTCTCTGCTTACATCTCCAATTTATTCACTTTATTCATCATCTGAACTCCGTGTACTAAAGTTGCACCACTTTTTATAGCAGCACCCACATGAATGGCTTCCATCATTTCCTCTTTGGTAACGCCTCTTTGCAAACCATCTTTAGTATACGCGTCTATACAATAAGGGCATTGCTCTGTATGTGCAACTGCTAAAGCAATTAAAGATTTTTCGCGAGCGGTTAAAGCACCTTCTTCAAATACTTTACCATAATAATCGAAAAACTTGTTACCAAGTTCTTCACTCCACTCTGTTATTTTACCGAATTTTCTTAAATCGGCTGCATCATAATATGATTTTGACATAAATTATTCTTGATTTTAAAGACGAAAGATACAGAAATTATTTACCATTTAAAGACCAGTCGTATTTTAGATAACTAATTTTTGCGTTAGGATTAATTTCTGTATTGGAATATTTGTTTAAGTAATCTACAACTGAACCATTTTTAGTAAAATCGGCTTTAAACCAGTTGAAAATTTCTGATATCTGAACTTTCTTTTTACTGATTTTATTTCTCATTGAATTGTTTACAAATGCTTTCATTAGTTTCGTTAATTCTGCTTCAACATTTTCTTCAGTAAATGCTATATTTCCTAGTTTAGGACAAGAACCAGATGCACAATTTACACCTACGTGAATTTTGGGATCAAATAGTTTTTTACGTAAAACCTCGTGCTCAATATAATCTAAAGTATAGATTTTGCCACCAACTTTAGCAAAAGGAATTTTCCAAGCGGTTTTGCCCTCTTTTTTGATATCCATAATGCTTTTTATAGGATAATTTTCTAAAATAAGCTTAATGGTATAGGCATTGTAAGCATTGATCCAAAATGCTTTTTGTTTGTTTTCTGACCAAGAATTATTTGGAGCAGTTTTTGCTAAATAAGCAATATAATTGTCTAATTTTACTTCATCTGATTTAAAGGATTTGTAATCTACAACACCATCATCAGAAACGTGAGTTTGTAATAAATCATTAAATATTGATGTTTGTGCGTTTACTTGGATGATTGTAAAAATTGTAATAATAAATAGAACTGTTTTTTTCATTTTTTCTAGTTTCTACTTTTTTAGACGATAATTTTTAGCATTAATTACAAAAAAATCATTTTCAATCTAAAATTTCTTCATTTACTTTTAGCTTGAATCTTTTTCTAAAAGCATATACTGCTAAATACAACAAAGGTGTATCTAAAGCAGCAATCATCATTTTAAAAATTACACCACTTATAAAAAGCCCTAAAAAATTTTGCCATTCTATAATTTCAAATGCACATAGTAAAAGTAAAACAGTTAAAGTATCAACGATTTGAGAAGAAAATGTAGAAAAATTATTACGCAACCATAAATGTTTTCCTTTTGTTAACTGTTTCCAAAAATGATAAATTTTAATATCTATAAATTGGGCAAACAAATACGCTAACATAGAGGCTAAAACTGCTAAAGGTGCTGCCCCAAAAACATTTACAAAAAGACCATCATTTACTGGAGACCAAGATGTTGCTGGTACCTCTTTAGAAACATAAATAATTAATAAAGAGAAAAAAGAGGCAAAAATACCAGCTATAACCACTTCATTTGCCTTACGTTTTCCATAAATTTCTGATAAAATATCTGTAATTAAAAAAGTGATTGGATAAGGCAACAAACCTACTGATACTTCAAATAACTTTGTATCGAATATTTCAATATTAAAAGGATACCAATAAAAGAATTTTTGAAAGATTAAATTAGACGTAACTAAAGAGGCTATAAAAAGAGCAGCAAGAATTAAATAAATTCTGTTCGCTAATAATTTGTCTTTTGATGTCATTTAGCGAAGTTACAAATTTTTAGATTTTCTATTTCCTATCTATTCTATACAATTTACAATCTATAATTTCTAAATTCCTGTTTCCACAGAAATTACAATTTTGTGTTAAATTTGCAGATCAAATCTGAGGAAACTTCCTTAAATAAAAAAACTGCCAAAAGATGGCAGTTTTGAAGATTTTGAAGTATCCCCCAACACTAAAAAATCTATGTAAAAAAGATAAGATATAATCACTCTAAATTATCTTGTTTTTAATCAGTCTTACTTATCAATATTATAAAATAAATTTATATAACACTTAATAAATTACTTATTTCTACCTTTTTCATTTGGGTATAAACTTGGCAAAGTATCACTTTGAAAAAATGCTTTTGTATCGATATTTATGCCTGTAACTTTTCCTTTAAAAGCGGCTCCTGTATCAATATTCCAAACATTAATAGCGTTTATGGGTTCTAATTTTCCGTAATTGGTTGTTGGGGTATGACCAATATAAATTTCTTTATAATGTTTTAATCGTTTTGGATATACATCTTGATCAAAATCAATTTTTCGATCCATTACCAATGCCATTTCCCACAATGTTCTGTCTGTACAGAATTTATGTGAATAACTCTCTTTTGTTACTCCATGCATAGAGGTAAAACCCGCATGTAAAAAGAGCCTGTTTTGATCATCTAAAAAGTACATTTTCATATTTTCGAAGAAGCGCAAATGTTGTTGTTTTTCATCCTCAGAAAAAACAGCATAACTTTCTATAGTTTCTTTTCCACCATGCATAAACCAAGAAGGATTTACATCATTAGAATCTTTTAACCAGTTTTCACACCAAACATCGTGATTTCCTTTTATAAAAATACAATCTATTTTTTTTGATAACTCTATTAAAAAGGCAATGACTTGTGCAGATTCACTCCAACCATCAACATAATCACCCATAAAAATGAGTTTATCTTTTTCTGTAACATCTAATTGATTTAAAACTTGTACTAATGCTTTTAAACCTCCATGAATATCGCCAATAGCAAATGTTCTCATTTTATATTTTTAAAACACAAAACTAAAACATTTAAAAAAGAAATTATGTATTATTAATCACTAAAATTGATAAACAAGCCTGCGTTAGGGATAGAAATGGCATCCTTTTTATTGTCGGATTTCACTATTTTTTGTAGATAAGACTTTATATTTAAGAAGCACAATGTTATCAATAGAGTACAAAAAAGATATAATGGATAGCCCGTAAAAACGCCCTAAAAATACTGACCAATTCCAAAAACCAAACCGCCTTTAGAATTTGCTTTCGTGTTTAAAACACTAAACCCATAATCGACTCTAAAAGTAGCATTGTATATTTTTTTACTGATAAAACGAAGACCAAAACCTGAGTAAATTCGGATATTATCTTCTTGAACAAAATCGTTGAGTTTACCTCCAGGATTTCGCCAAGAACCAAAATCTGAAAACACGTTAGTTTGTATGGCTAGATTTGGTTTATCGTAAATTGTATGTCTATATTCTGAGTTTAAAACGATGGTTCCTGTACCTCTATCTACCAGAATTCCTACACCACGTAAATTAATGTTATTGTCTAAAGCAAAAGGTGCAAATGGTGTGTTTTCGTTAGATGAAAGTCCAAAACGAAGTCTATTTGCCCAGTTGCCATGTTCTGCGATTTGCTTGTAGTAAAAGAAATCATTCCAAAAAATATAAAAATCGTTCTGAAAATCGTTTTCTGTAATTACATATTGTGCGTATAAAACACTTTTGAATCCGTTTACATATTGATAGTAATAATCTAAATTATCATAACTATACACAAATTTTAGTAATGCTTTATTTAAATTTAATTTTTGTGGAATAGAGTGATCTGTAATACCGTTTAAATAGGTGTATTTTTCTTTGAATACATTGATACCAAAATTAATTGCATTTTTAAGATTGATTTGATACAAACCTAAAGCCTCTAAAGAAATGTTGTTGTATAAATAATTTGCAGATTGACCATCAAAATACAAAGGTTCTTCACTTTTCCAATTTTGATGATTTACAGCTAACCCCCATTTATTAGAAAACAGATTTGGTGCTTTAAAATTTACAGCATAGGTATCAAAACCATTAAACTGATAAAAGCCACCAAAGGTGATGTTTCTTCCTAAAAAATTATAATCATACAATCCTAACTTATAAGAAAATACGTTATTAGTTGTTGTCCATACATTTACATCTGGAATAATAGTATAATTTTCTTCTACATAAACAAAAACGTTATAGTTGTTGTTTTCAGAACGAAAAACTTGATAATAGGCATAACTGATTGCTGGCAACCGTTTTAAAAGAATGATATCACTTTCTAAAGAAACTGAATCTATAGTTTGCCCAACTTTCGAACTTAATAAAGACTTGAGGAATGGTACTTTAGTTTTGTTTGCACCATTAATAGTAATTGAATTAATTTCTTTTTTTTGAGAAACAACTAAGGTAGTTATACCAATAAAAAATAGTGTAAATAAATGTTTCTTTAGCTCCATTATTGTGCTACAAATGACTTTTGTATCACCAAATTTACCCAATTATCTTCACTTACTGCCATTAACGTAAAATTATACGTATCCTCTAAAACTAAATCTGATGGTGTTTCAGTATTGATATTTAAAACCACATTAGACGTATCATAATATTTAAAATAAGCATCATTTGTGTAGGTACCTGAAATAAAAACATCGTCTTTATCTGAAATTACTTGAAAGTATATGTCATTATCTGTTCTACCAAAATTTGACCATGTAAAAATGGGATGCAAACTTTCTGAATTATCTATAGTTACTGTTTCCTGCCAAATAGTTGCATTTGTAGCATTTTTTAAACGAATAGGATTCGAAATATGCAATTTACCTTCTAATACGTAGGTTATGATACTCCAGCTTTCATTTTCACTTGAACGTGAAAACCGTTGTAATTTTCCGCCAAAAACATCTTCTGGAGAAGCTATATATTTGCGATAATTAGATAAATCATTTTCATCTACATTTACACTATTTGCTTCATAATACCGAATGTCAGTTGCACCTTCTTCAGGATAATAAAAAACATAAGTTAGCTTTGTATTTCCGTCTGCACTTGCAGCACATGCAATTACATTTCCTGCATCTTCACTAGAAAATGTTTCGATATATTCTTGTAAATTTCGTGGGGTAGTAATATCATTATCTTCTGAGCAAGAACAATAAAAAGTCAAAATTGTAAGTAAAATTAGATACCTGTTTTTTATCATTTTATAATTTAAACGTCATAATTGGTAAAGTTGCATGATTTGAAAGATCTTCTGATATACTGCCTTCAAAAATATGCGAAATTCCTTTTCTACCATGTGTTATGGTTACTATTAAATCTGCTCCTGCAACATTGGCGAAATTTAGAATTCCTTTTTCGATGGATCTGGCACACACAAAATTAACATTTATCAAACGATCTATATTACCATCTACTTTTGTTAAAAAATTATTCGCCATAGTTTCCATTTCTGGAGTAGTTTTAAAATTTTCGTTCGGTAAATTTACATACAGAATGTGTTTTTTGGCTTGCAAAAAATCTAAACTTTGTAAACTGTTTTTAAATGCTGGCACAGACTCATCAGAAAAATCTGTAGCCATAACAATATTACTAAAACTGATATCTTTAATTTCGTTCTTAACAATTAATACAGGTATATCAGCATATCTAATTACCTTTTCTGTATTAGAACCCACAAAAAACTCTTTTAAACCAGAAGCTCCATGTGATCCCATAATAATTAAGTCTGCATCAACTTCTTGAGCAACTTTATTAACCTCACTAAACACCTTATAATGTTTAATTATAGGAACAACATTTACATCACTTAAAAAATCTTGAGATAAAAATTTTTTGAATTTCTTTTCGGCAAGTTTTAAGAAAAAAATGCCTTTTTCTTGTTTTAAGTTAGGATTTTCTGAAATGGAAAACTCCTGCATATCAAGCATATGAAGTGCATAAAGAGTCATATTGTATTTTTTTGCAAATAATGCTGCAACTTTTAGTGCATATTCAGAATGCTTTGAGAAATCGACAGGAACTATAATTTTTTTCATCTATTGTTTATATTGCTATGGTTCAAATTTAACATCAATAAAGATAACAAAAAAGGACTTTTGTCATATTTTACCAATGGTTTTCATGGCCATATAATTTTACCAATTTTTTTTCAGCTGGTTTGTTTTGCGGAGTAAATCTGTTATTTTTTTCTCCACCTACTCTATCATGCCTATGAAACCATTTCCAAACAAAACCGCCAGCAAACCATTCTTCTTTCCAAAATTGATTGTGAATGGCCTGTAAAGCATCTGCTTGGGCATTTAAATTTATGCTACCTTCTAATCTATTAGCATCCCAAGGTTTTTTACCTGTAAAATCTATACTTCTGTAACCAAATTCTGTAAACAAAACAGGTTTATTAAATTGCTTTTGAATTCTCATAATTTCTTGTTTGTGAGGTTTCCAACCCATTTCAAATTCCTGAACTGTGGGCGATTTTTTATCACTCAAAGGAAAATAAGCATCAATCCCAATAAAATCTAGTTCGCCCCAAAAGGTAATTCTTTTAAATTCGTCCCAATTTGCGGCGTAGGTTAGTTTACCTTTATAAATGGCTCTAATTTCTTTAATTAAAGCTTGCCAATATTTGGGTCTGTTTAGTACAAATTGTTCTAATTCTGTACCAATACATAGCATTTCTGCTTGTAATTGTTCAGCCGCTTTTGCGTACGTTAAAATATAGTTTCTGTAAGAATTTTCTAATAATAGCCAGTTTTCATCAGAATTTGGTTTTAAATGCCCTGTAAAACCTCCTCTTCTTAACCATAAATGAGGTTTTACCATTAGTTTTACACCAACTTTTTGAAACTCTTTTGCATATTGCAACAAACCGTTTTTTGACTCACCAAACCACTCTCTGTTGGTATTAAATTCTATTTTAGGTGTTTCAATATTTCTAATAAAACTGTAAGGCATTAGTGCAACATAATTACTATTTACTTGTAAGACTGGTGTAATATGTGCAATGTTTATAGAATCTCTAGAGGCTACAAAACTAACTCCGTTTATTTTTTTTGATTGCCCCTTACAAGAAATGTTTGCAATCATAAACGCTATTAAAAAGAGATTTTTTGTTTTCATAAATCCCTCTAAAATAGTGCTTTTTACTAAAACAAAACTCTTAAACCCATGTTAAAACTTTGCCCTAAACCAGTATTATTTCCTCTAACAAATTTACTATACAACACCTCTAAGTTTAAGGCATCAGTTAATTGATATTTACCTCCAAAACCAAGTGCTGTAAAATCTTGAGTAAAATCTCCAAACCTATTAGAGTGCTGTACAAAACCTAACACTGTAGATTTATCTGAAGGAAAATAACTTAAAAACAAACCTGGATTTAAGATAAAAGTATTGGTGGCAAAACTACCCTCTGAAGTTGTTTTTCTGCCCAAAGCATCAAAGGTTGCTACTTCTTTATCTCCAAAAAAATATTGCGTATTGATTTCAGAAAACAGCTGCCATTTTCCACTTGAAAAAGTATAATCATAAAAAAACCTGTTTTGCAAATTCCAGGCAGCTTCATCTAAAAATACGCCTGCTACAGTTTCTCTTTTTACCAAAGGAATATTTATAGAAGATTGTACAGAAAACTTACCAATACTTTCTATAGGTTGCCATTTTATGGATGGTGCTATTGATGTTATGCCTTTTCTTGAAAAATCGTCAGTACCCAAATTAAACACATAAAAGGCATCTTTTCCTGCAATGGTATTAGAACGAAGTTCAACAATTACCCCTAAATTAAATCTTTTACTATCAGAAACACCTGTAAAAACCTCAATAGTAGAGGTTAAGTAATTTTCTCTTAGTTTTTCTGCTTCAACACCATCAAAAGTGGCTTTAGTTTCTGTATATAAATTGTTAAAAAACTTAATATCCCACTGGCCTTTATTTAGTAAAACTGATGGTGTATAGGTTTGAATATTACTTCTTTGTACTGAACTTGATTCAGTATTTGTATTGTCTTTTTGATTTTGTGCTAAAGCGTTAGTAGTTATAAAAACTACGGCTAGTAATGCAATTTTAAAATATTTATAATTCATTTTAGTTGATTTAATATTATTCTATTCAAGTTACAACCTAAGTCTTAACATTTTTTAAATACTTACAATGCATCTGTTTTATTTATATCAATTCTAAATTACTGCTAAGGTTTAAGTTCTTAACTTTCGCTTCGACATAAAGTCTAGAATCAATCAACTATTTATGAAACACATCGTAATTATTGGAAATGGAATTTCTGGGGTTACTGCTGCAAGACATATCAGAAAAAACTCTGATTACAAAATAACCTTAGTATCTGCAGAAACCAAATATTTCTTTTCTAGAACTGCCTTAATGTACATTTATATGGGGCATATGAAATTTGAACATACACAACCTTATGAAAATTGTTTTTGGGATAAAAACAGAATTGACCTAAAAGAGGGTTTTGTTTCTAAAATTAATACCGATGCAAAAATATTAGAGTTCAAAAATACATCTTCTATTAATTATGATAAACTAATTATTGCCACAGGTTCTAAACCCAACAAATTTGGTTGGCCAGGTCAAGATTTAGAAGGTGTTATGGGCATGTATCATAAACAAGATTTAGAAAATTTAGAAAAATACGCACCTAACAATGAAGTTTGCAAAAGAGCTGTAATTGTTGGTGGTGGTTTAATAGGAATTGAATTGGCAGAAATGCTAAGAAGCAGAAAAATTCCAGTTACGTTTTTGGTGCGCGAAGCAAGTTTTTGGAACGGAGTATTACCTGCCCAAGAATCTGCCCTGATTAACAAGCACATCAAGGAACATCATATCGATTTACGTTTAAGTACCAATTTAAAAGAAATTAAAAGTGATGCAAACGGACGAGTAAAATCAATAATAATTGAAGAAACTGGCGAAGAAATTCCTTGTAATGTTGTTGGTTTAACTGCTGGTGTAACTCCTAATATTGATTTTTTAAAAGATTCAGGAATTGAAACCAAAAGAGGTGTTTTAGTAAACCGATTTTTAGAAACAAATATTCTTGATGTATATGCCATTGGCGATTGTGCAGAACAACACGAAGCCATTGGTCAACGCAGAAATATTGAAGCTGTTTGGTATACAGGAAGAATGATGGGTGAAACTGTTGCTCAAACCATTTGTGGTAAAAAAACAGCTTATAAACCTGGGCATTGGTTCAACTCTGCCAAATTTTTAGATATTGAATATCAAACTTACGGATGGGTTTTTAGCGAAAGAAATAAACAAGAAAATGAAGCGTATTTTCAATGGCAGCATCCTACAAAAAATATTTGCGTTACTATTTCTTATGATAAAAATACGCATCAATTTTTGGGGATAAATACTTTCGGAATTCGAATGCGACACGAAATTTTTGATCGTTGGCTAAATGAAAATCAAACGATAGCGCACGTTTTAGAATTTTTAAGAGATGCTAATTTTGATCCTGAATTTTACAAATTGTATGAGGCTGATATTGTAGCTAAATTCAATCAAGAAAATGGAACAAACATTCAGGTCAAGAAAAAAAGTTGGAAACGAATTTTCTCAAAAGCGTAATCCTATTCCTGCAAGGTTTCTAAAACCTTGTAGGCAAAAGTATACATAAGTAAAAATACCTACAAGATTTTAGAAACCTTGCAGGAAATTAAAAACATCAATGAAACTAATAAAACAAACAGGTTTAATCGTATTTTTAATAGGATTATTAATCTTTACAGCATCCCTTTTTACAGGCAGTTTTTCGTTTACAGAAAAAGAGTTAGACGCCTTTATTGCTAAAAAAGGCTATAAAAGTGAAATCATAAAAGAAGAGTTACAAAAGGCAATTGTAACGCAAGAAAACCTAAACATTTTTCAGTTTTCGAAACGCGTTAGAAATGCGGTTGAAGTAAACAATCAACATTATAATGATTTGATTGCAAAATATAATGCAGCAAAAAATTGGAAGAAAAAGGGAGAACAATATCAATATAGAATTAATGGGAAACCACATACCATTAGTTATGAAATTGCTAAAAAAGCAGGTAGTGGTTTTGTAAAAGAAAATGCTGGTTTAATGTGGTTTTTAACCTTTGGTTTATGCATAATTGGAGCATTGTTGTTCATAGTACCAAACCTTATTTTATTAGGAAAACCAGGTATAAAAAATGATGGTATTTATTTAGAATCTGCCACAAATAGAGGTTGGATTGCTTGGTTGGTTTTAGTGTATTTGGTTAGCTTTTACTTGATGCTCTATTTTATGCCAGATTATGCTGTAAACTGGACATTTATTTTAGACCCAATCAGTAAAGCATTAAATGGTGGTGAGGCTTCTCAGTGGTTTGTCTACGGATTTTTATATTGCACCATAATGTTGACGATGGGTGTGAGAATGTTTATTAAATACAGACATAATAAATATCAAATTGTACGAACAATTTCAGTGTTATTCTTTCAGATTGTATTTGCATTTTTAATTCCAGAAATAATGGCAAGTTTGGGCAAACCTGGCTATGATTTTAAAAATGCTTTTCCTTTAGATTATGATTTCTTTTGGGAATGGAATCTTAAAAGCTTAACTGAAAGTGGCGGAATCGGAATTTTTATTCTAGTATGGGGAATTGTTTTAACCTTAATCATTGTGCCAGTAATGGTTTATTTCTTTGGTAAAAGATGGTACTGTTCTTGGGTTTGTGGTTGTGGAGGATTAGCAGAAACATTAGGAGACCCTTACAGGCAACATTCTAACAAAAGTTTAAATGCATGGAAATTAGAGCGCTGGTTAATTCACTCTGTATTGGTATTTTCTTTAGTGATGACTTTAGTAACTTTGTATTGCTACTTTTCTGGAACATCATCCTTTTTAGGAATAAAATCGCAATGGATAAAAGACACCTATAGTTTTTTAATTGGAGCTTGGTTTGCAGGCGTAATTGGCACAGGTTTCTATCCTATTTTTGGTAACCGCGTTTGGTGTAGATTTGGCTGCCCATTAGCTGCATATTTAGGTTTTGTACAACGCTTTAAATCAAGATTTAGAATTACCACAAATGGAGGGCAATGTATTTCTTGTGGAAACTGTTCTACCTATTGTGAGCAAGGAATTGATGTTAGAGCCTATGCACAAAAAGGAGAAAACATTGTACGTTCTAGTTGTGTGGGCTGTGGAGTTTGTTCTGCTGTTTGCCCAAGAGGTGTTTTAAAACTAGAAAATGGTCCTGAAACAGGTAGAATCAATCCTACAGAAATTTTGTTGGGTAATGATGTTGATTTAATGAGTTTAGTGAATAAAAAATAGTTTTTTTAGAATTTCATTTAACAAATCTTACTCTCATTTAAAAGATTTCTAAACATAAAAATAAGCCACAGAAATAAATAATCTGTGGCTTAAGAAATCAACTAACCAAACACTCAAATAATATTATAAATTCGGTAATAAAACCCTATCAATAACGTGTACAACACCATTGGTAGTTTGTACATCTGGAATGCCCATATTGGCAGCTTGGTTACCATTACCAACTCCTGTAACTGTAAGCGTACCGTTTGTAAAAGCACCCAAAGTTAAATCATCACCTCCTAAAGGTGTAACTGTACCCGCATTTAATTCTGATGTGAATTTACCACCATCTGCAATTACATGATTTAAAAGTACAGTTCTTACGGTTTCTACAGGTAACTGACGAATATCTGAAGGTTCTGTAAAAGTTAAGCCAAGTGCGGCTCCTAAATCTACAAAAGCTTGATCTGTAGGTGCAAAAACTGTAAAAGATGGACTACCATCAGAGGCTGTAAGTGCGTCTACTAAATCTGTATAAACTACTGCTTCTACCAAATAAGATAACTCAGAAAAAGTAAAAACGTTTGCACTTTGTAATGCTATTGCAGATTGCACAATATCTACACCAGTAGCAATCATTACTTTATCAATAACATGTACAGTACCATTACTAGCCATAACATCTGTAGCTAAAATTTTAGATCCGTTAATATATGTATCTTCTCCACGAGTAATAAAACGTCTATCTACAGAGAGTGCAGAAGTTGAGTTTGCACCATCATTTATTGAGCTTCCTAATAAATTTCCGTTAGAAACATGGTACAATAATGTATTGGTTAAAAATGATTTTTGCAATACACCAAGAGTTTGTTCATTTAAACCTAATCTTGCAAAAGCATCATTTGTAGGTGCAAAAACAGTGTAAGCTCCACTTGCATCATTAGGGTTAGCGTTACTTAAAACCCCAGCAACACCACCTGTAATTGCAGCAGCTTCTAGCGTACTAAAATCAGCGTTTGATACTGCAATATTTGCTATTGAAGGCAGGTCTGCTTCATAACTAGAAGTTGTTTCACAAGAAGTTAAAACGCTAATTGTTAGCATAGCAATTAGCATGTATTTTAAAATATTTAAATTTTTCATAATTGTTAAGTTTTATTTAGTTTTTAATTAAAATGAGTATACTACACCACCATAAGCTCCAGTGGCTTTACCAAGATTTCTACCAGAAACATACGCATTTGTACCTGCTGTAATACCCAATTGTTTGGTAATTGGTAAAAAAGCATTTACACCAATTCTAGTATAATTTACACGAGTGGCAGGGAAAAATCCTGTAAATCCTTCTCCTAAAATATCTACACCACTATTATCTGATAATTGATTTGCCACAAAAGCATCAACATAAAATTTAGATGCTGCATAACCCAATTTAAACTCGCTGAGTAATGCATTAGGCACATCATTATTTCTTAAGCTATAGCCAAGTTGTCCTGTGGCAAAAAGCCCTGAGTTTAGTTTAAAGGTTGCAATACCAAAACCATTAAAGCTTGTGGCTTCATTACCAATTGCAATGATTGATTGCAGTCCTTCATCTGCACTATAATTTCCTAAAGGTGTTTCTAAACCTGCGGCTCCAATAAAATCTAACATACTTTTCTCAAAATTAATAGTATGGAATCTGTATTTTGCATAAATTTTTAAGTCTTGAATTCCTTTTCTTACATTTTCAAAGCCATTATTAGTTAAAACTGCTTCAGAAGCATTACCCTCTGCCTTAATATATGGTATGTTTAATACCAAATTAAAATTATCTGTAATACCAATTTCTCCAAAAAAGGATGTACTACTAATTGTTACATCATTAAAAGCGGGTACTCCATTAATTTCATTAGGTACTAAAAAAACTTTACTGTAAGATTCTTGAGAGTAGGATAGTACCAAAGATCCTTCTCCTGATTTTTTCATAAAGCCGTTTACTGGACTTTGAGCCATACTTAAACCTGTTAATAGCAGACATAAGCTTGCAAGTGTTTTCATTTTGTTTGTCATAATTTTAGTTTTTATGGTTACTGTTACTCTACCTACGTAAAAAACTAAGACACGGTTTTATTTTTTTTAAAAAAAACCAAAAAATATAATTCTACGTATATAATTATAACAGCAATGAAAGTTTGTTTGAATTTAAACGACTCATAAAAAGTCATTTTATGTTTTTACAAATTCTTCATTTTAGTATAAACATTAAAAAATAAAAATTATGTTTCTTAGATGTATGATATTCATATTCTTACACACAACATCACCTCAAAAAGAATATGTAAAAAATTATAACGAAAAGGGGAATCTCATTTCAGAAGGATGGGTACTAAATAATCAGAAAGTAGATTTTTGGACGTTTTATTATCCAGAAGGTTCAGTAGAAAAAAAAGGACATTATAGTAATGATAAGAAAACAGATTATTGGTACTTTTACACACCAGATAATAAATTACTTAAAGAGGGCAGTTATAAAAACAATAAGGCCAATAACTGGTGGATTTTTTATTCCGATAAGAAAAAAAGAAAAATTCAGTACAAAAATGGTAAAAAAGAGGGTTATTCTTTAATTTATATTAATAACCGTCTTAAAAAAGCAGAACGTTACGAATCTAATAAAAAAACGGGAGAATGGACTTCTTATTTTAGTTTTAAGAGAGATAATCCAAATGCAAAATTTTAATGAAGTTGAATATTAAAGTCATAATTCCTGCTTATAATGAGCAAGATTCTATTGGTAATGTAATTCAAGACATCCCCAATATTGTTGATGAAGTTATTGTTATCAGTAATAACTCTACTGATGATACAGAGCTTAATGCAAAAAATGCAGGTGCAACTGTGTTATCTGAAGTAAGAAAAGGCTATGGTTATGCTTGTTTAAAAGGGATGGAACACATCAACAATCAAAAACAAAAACCCGATATTATTGTTTTTTTAGATGGTGATTATTCTGATTACCCAGAACAATTAACAGAAATTATTCATCCTATTGTAAAAGATGATATTGATTTTGTTGTGGGTGCTAGAATTAAAAAATTAAGAGAAACTGGTGCTATGACACCTCAACAAGTATTTGGTAATTGGCTGGCAACTTTTTTAATGAAACTGTTTTTTGGTGCAAAATTTTCTGATTTAGGCCCTTTTAGAGCCATAAAATATGATAAACTTTTGGCTTTAAATATGGAAGATAAAACCTATGGTTGGACAGTAGAGATGCAGCTAAAAGTTTTAAAACAAAAAATGAGTTATTTAGAAATTCCTGTAAAATACAGAAACAGAATAGGTGTTTCTAAAGTTTCAGGTACTGTAAAAGGTACTATATTTGCAGGTGTAAAGATTCTTGGTTGGATTTTTAAATATAGTTTTAAATAAATGGTTTTAGAGTACATCATTATTATTGTATATACAATTTGTTTGCTACTTATTTTTATGTATGCATTGGCACAATTGAACCTTTTATTTAACTATTTACGTTTTAAAAACAAACAAGACAACTCTGTAAAATTCAACTTTAACAACCCTAAAGAAATACCTTTTGTTACCATTCAACTACCAGTTTATAATGAGTTGTATGTAATGAAACGTTTGCTCAAAAACATTGCAAAATTAGACTATCCTTTAGAAAAATTAGAAATTCAGGTTTTAGATGATTCTACAGATGAATCTGTAGAAATGACTGCGAAACATGTTAAAAAAATTCAAGAAAAAGGAATTGATATTCAACATATTCGAAGAAGCAATAGAAAAGGCTTTAAAGCAGGCGCACTTAAAGAAGGTTTAAAAACAGCAAAAGGTGAATTTATTGCTATTTTTGATGCCGATTTTTTACCCAAAAAGGACTGGTTACACCAAACAATACCTTACTTTAAAGACGATAACATTGGTGTGGTACAAACTAGATGGAGCCACATCAACAGAAACTATTCTACCTTAACTCGTATTCAAGCATTTATGTTAGACGCCCATTTTACTTTAGAACAAGTGGGTAGAAATAGCAAAGGCCACTTTATAAATTTTAACGGCACAGCTGGTGTTTGGCGTAAAGAATGTATTTACGATGCTGGCAATTGGCAAGGAGATACACTTACAGAAGATATTGATTTAAGTTACAGAGCACAGCTAAAAAACTGGAAATTTAAATATTTAGAACATGTTGAAACCCCTGCAGAATTGCCTGTAATTATAAGTGCAGCAAGGTCGCAACAATTTAGATGGAATAAAGGTGGTGCAGAGAATTTTCAAAAAATGGTACGCAAAATTATTACTAGCAAAACCGTTTCTTTGAAAACAAAAATTCACTGTTTACTGCATTTATTAAACAGCTCTATGTTTACCTGTATCTTTTTAGTTGCAGTGCTAAGCATACCTATGTTATACATTAAAAACGAATATGCACACTTAAAAAATTATTTTTATGTGATGAGCTTTTTTATAATGAGTTCTATCATCTTTTTTATCTGTTATTGGCACATGTATAAAAATATTTATGGGGGTGGTTTTGTAAAATTTATAAAATATATTGGCGCATTTTTTACATTTTTCTCAGTAGCAATGGGCTTTTCTTTACACAATACCATTGCAGTTTTAGAAGGTCATTTTGGTAAAAAAAGTGAATTTGTACGTACACCAAAATTTAATATTAAAACCATTAAAGACGGTTGGAAAAACAATAAATACATTAAAAAGAAACCTTCTGTACACGTAATTTTAGAAGGTATTTTAGCCTGTTATTTTGTTTTTGGTATGTACAGTGCTTCTATTGTTGGCAATCAAGGTGGCGATTATGGGTTATTTCCTTTTCATTTTATGCTTTTTGTTGGTTTTGCTTATGTGTTCTTTAAATCTATTTTTTCTAAAGCATAACCATGTCTTTTTTAAAAAAACAGCAATACCTAATCTTTGTTTTTGGTAGCATAGTACTTTACTTTTTGTTTGCTTATTTTTTAGAAAGAACATCTTTTTATCCACTCTGTTTTTTATGGTTTACACTTTTTGGATGTTTTTTTATATTGATGAAAAACAATCAAATTTCATTCACAAATTTAGTTGGTATTGCTATTATTTTTAGGTTGATATTTCTATTTGCAACCCCTAATCTATCGCAAGATTTTTATCGCTTTATTTGGGATGGACGAATGATTTTAGAAGGCTTAAACCCCTATTTATCATTACCTGAAACGTTTATACAACAAAACAACTATCCAATAGCACAAGCCGAAGAATTGTATGCAGGAATGGGTGATTTGAATGGAAGCCATTACACCAATTACCCGCCTTTAAATCAACTTTGTTTTTTAATTGCTGCATTTTTTTCTAGTAAAAGTATTTTTGGTGCTGCTATTGTTTTAAGGTTAATTATCATTTTAGCAGATGTTGGTATTTTATACTTTGGTAAACGACTTTTAGAGCGTTTACAATTACCTATTAAAAACATTTTTTGGTACATTTTAAACCCTTTTATCATCATAGAAATGACAGGAAATCTACATTTTGAACCTGTAATGTTGTTCTTTTTAATGGCTGGAATGTATACGTTATATCAACAAAAATGGATATGGAGTGCAATTTTAATTGCCTATTCTATATCTGTAAAATTGATTCCTTTGTTATTTTTACCCCTTTTTTTTCAGTGGTTTGTTAGGCTACAGACACAAGAAGATTCTAAAACTTTAAGTTGGTATGATTTTAAAGTAAAACCAAAAAACTTATTAAAATTAACTGCTTTTTATACTATAGTATTTATTACTGTAATCGTATTATTTCTACCATTTTACTCATCATCCTTAATAGAAAACTACTTTAATTCAGTAGGATTGTGGTTTGGTAATTTTGAGTTTAATGCAAGTTTCTATTACATTTTTAGAGAAATAGGCTACTTATTTAGAGGCTATAATGAAATTGCTATTATTGGTAAAATTACACCAACTTTAACCATTTTGTTCTTAATCATTTTAACGTTCTTTAGAAAAAACACCTCAATGGTTCAGCTATTTACGGTTATGTTGTTTGGCTTATGTTTTTACTATTTTACAGCTACAACTGTGCACCCTTGGTATTTGGCAACACCTATCATTCTATCAATTTTTACAAAATATAAATTCCCAATTCTATGGAGCTTGGTAATTATACTAAGCTATCAAGCCTACGCCAATATACCTTGGCAAGAAAACTTATGGTTTGTTAGTGTTGAATATATTTTGGTTTTTAGCTATCTGATTTATGAAATTAGAAAAAACACCAAAAACAAAGTGCATATTTAATAATTTATTAAATTACCTGTACCATTAATTTTATATATTAGTGGCTAATTTTTTTGTATGAAAAAACTAACAATTAAAGACATTGCCAAACAGTTTAACGTTTCTATTTCTACAGTTTCTAAAGCGTTGAATGACAGTTATGAAATAAGCGAAGCTACTAAAGAAAAAATTCAGAAATATGCCAAAACGCATAATTACAAACCCAATTTTAATGCTTTAAGCTTAAAAAATAGAAGCACAAAAACAATTGGGGTTATTATGCCAACAATGTTAAATTATTTCTTTGCGCAAGTATTTAAAGGCATAGAAAAAACTGCATTAGCACAAGGTTATAAAGTAATTACCTGTATTTCAAATCAATCTTTTGACAAAGAAGTAGAAATCATAGAAATGCTCTCTAATGGTAGTATAGATGGTTTTTTATTATCTATGGCTAAAGAAACAGAACTAAAAGATAACTTTGACCATTTTAAAGAATCTATAGAAAACGGAACTCCTGTTGTTATGTTTGATAGAGTTGCTCAATCGATTGCGTGCGATAAAGTGGTTACAGATAATATTAACTCTGCATCAAATACTGTTGAGTATTTATACAAAAAAGGGCATAAAAAAATTGCCTTTGTATCTACCATGAGCGATTTACATATAGGTAAACAACGCTTTTTAGGCTATAAAAAAGGGTTAGAAAAAGTAGGGCTTAAGTTTGATGAAAAATTAGTGCTAAATATTATTGAAAAGGATTACAAGAAATATAAAAATGTATTGAAACCTTTTATAAAATCTAATGAGTTTGATGCTGTAATTGCTACAGGCGAGTCTGTTGCTGTATCCACAATGAAAGCCATTAAAAAAAGTGGTAAAAAAATACCAAAAGAGGTATCTGTAATTGCATTTTCTAACGGAATTTTATCAAGACACTCTAGCCCAAAAATGACAACAATTAGTCAACATGGAGAACAAATAGGCGCAAAAGCTACTCAGATTTTAATTGATAAACTAAAAAATAAAAATACAGATATTGTAACTGAAGTAATTAAAACAGACTTAGTAATCAGAGATTCTACAAGATAAAATGATTGATTTTTCAAAAATAAAACTTGTCGTTTCTGATATGGATGGTACTTTACTGAATACCAAAGGTGAGGTGAGTGCTCTTTTTTTTAAACTCTTTAATCAATTACAACAACAAAATATTACATTTTGTGCAGCAAGTGGCAGACAACACAATAGCATTGTTGCTAAATTAGATAGCATTAAAAACAAGATTTATGTAATTGCCGAAAATGGCGGTGTTGCCAAAAAAGGCACTAACGTTTTGCTTTCAAATTTTTTATCAGCTGAAAAAGTAATCCATTTAATTCCGGTTTTACGAAAAATTGAAGGCACAAATATGGTTTTATGTTGTGATGACGCAGCGTATATAGAAAGTACAGACCAGCGTTTTATACAATTATTTCAAGAATATTACCATAGTTTTAAACAGGTTGACGATTTGATGACAATTGCCAAAACTGTACCAGTATTTAAAATTGCTGTATATCATTTTGATTCTTCTGAGCATTTTATTTATCCTGTTGTAAAAGATTTAAATGATGAAATTTTGTTAAAGATATCTGGTATCAATTGGTTAGATATTTCTGATACTAAAGCCAATAAAGGCAATGCTTTAAGAGAAGTTCAGCAGTTATTAAACGTTACAAAAGAAGAAACTTTGGTTTTTGGTGATTATCATAATGATATAGAAATGATGCAAGAAGCTGGTTTAAGTTTTGCAATGGGTAATGCCCATAAAGACATTAAAAAAATTGCAAAATTTACCACAAAAAGTAATAATGATTTTGGTGTAGAAACTATTTTAGAGCAGTTGTTGAAGTCTAAATTATAGATGAAATATCATTCCCTTGAAAAAAGGGAATCTACAAAAAATATATTTTCTAAAGCTATATTCCCAATTAAGTTGTTAATGACACTAAAAATTATGGGATAAACTATACTCCAAAAGCAGAAAGCACCAACTTTCTTTTGCCTCCATAATTTCTATGTTCGCACAAATAAATACCTTGCCAAGTACCTAAATTAAGTTTTCCTTTGGTAATTGGTATTTCTACAGAACTCCCTAACAAAGATGCTTTTAAATGCGCAGGCATATCATCACTTCCTTCATAAGTATGAATATAATAGGGTGCATTTTCAGGAACCATTTTGTTAAAATGACTTTCAAAATCTACGCGTACACTTGGGTCTGCATCTTCATTAATCGTTAAACTTGCAGAAGTATGTTTGATGAATACTTTTAAGAATCCTTTTCCTATTTTACTGATTTCCGGAAATGCTTGAATTACGGTATCTGTTATTGAATGGAACCCTCTTTTATAAGATTGTAATTGTATTTCTTTTTGTTCAAAAATCATTTTTTTGATTTATTAATTATCGAATATCTTTCGATCGAAGTCGAGAAATCTCAAAACAAAAACCTTTATTAGACTACGTTTTTTACTTTCAACTAAAATACATTTCAATTTCGGTAAATCCAAGATGATTTATTAAATCTATTCATCAAAAGAAACCGTACTTTGTCGCTCTCTATTCACATGTAATTTAGTAACATCTGGTCTTGAATAATGCCCAACAGCATCAAAATTTTGACGTTCTTCTAAAACTCTATTAAAATCAATCGTTTCTATTAGTAAGCCTTCTTTATGCAATACTGGTTCAATAATCCACTCTCCATCAGGCCCAGCAATACATGAGCCTCCATTAGCCAAAATATCTGGTGCATTTTTTACAATTTTATCATAATGAGGAACATCTTCTGGAAAATCTGATTTTTGCATTAACGCTGACACAGAAATTACAAAAGAGCGAGATTCTCTAGCTATAAAACGTGTAATATCTTTGGTATTATGATCGCTTCCAGGCCAAACTGCAATATGCAAATCTTCACCTAAACCATACAAAGCTGTTCTTGGTAAAGGCATCCAATTTTCCCAACAATTTAAACCACCCACTGTAAATTCTTTTAAAGGATGCACTTGCAAACCATTTCCATCTCCAGGTGCCCACGTTAAACGTTCGTCATAAGTGGGTTGTAATTTTCTATGTACAGATTTTATCTCTCCAACTTCATTTATATACACTAAAGATGCATAAATACTATGTCCTCCTCTATTTTGAGCACGTTCCATAATCCCTAAATAAATTGCAATTGAGTACTCTTTTGCTAATGTACAAATAGAATCTAATTCTCCTTTTTCTATAGTGATTGAATGACGAACATAATGTGCGTGAATTTCTTTATTGGTTTTTGTATTCCATTCTGCACCACCTGTTAAACCCAACCAAAAAGGATAACCAGGCAATAATGCTTCTCCAAAAACAATCAATTCGCAATTTTCTTTTGCTGCATCTTCAATAGATTTCTCAATTTTTTGAATGGTTTTTTCTTTATTTAACCAAACTGGAGAAATTTGCGCTAGGGCTACTTTTAGGAGGTTTTTTTTCATAATAATTTGTAATTATCTAAAGTGATAAGGTATGTCATTTTTTAGTTTTCATAAATTCTTTTGAAATTAGGAATTGATTTCACATCATTATTCCAATCTTCCTGAACAAACTTATGTATTCTTTCCATAATTATATCTTCTGGTGTGAATTTAAAATACTCCCATAGAGCAAGAATACAGGAAATTCCGATAGAAGCATTATTAGTGTCTAAAAAAATTCTTCCTTCAAGTTTTTTAATAGTTACTGTTAATTTATGTGGACTATTTATTTCTTCAAGAGCAATCTCAATAGCTAACTTTGCAGACTCGTTCCAATTTTTATGTCCACCTTCTATTAAACCTTGTGATTGAAATGATATTTTTTCAGAGTCAACTATAACGTGATTAATTCCTGTATTGTTTGTTTCAATAGCCAATTCGATAGATGAACCAGTCATTACTCTGTTGTAAACTTTTAAATATTTGTATTTAATTACTTCCATTAAAAATGAACTGAAACTTGTTTAAATGGTTATTTTGGAAAATACGCTAAGTTCTATCATAAAGAAAGTTTTTAAACCTCAAATGAAACCACCAAACCTTCATTAGCTCTTACATTAAAAACGGTATCATCTTCAAAAATTAAATATTGGCCTTTTATACCCACTAATTTCCCTGTATAATTTGTCGTTTTTATCAAATTTAAGCTTTTTGGTTTCTCAGGATATTTAGTTACAGGAAAGTTTAAATTGGTTTCTTCATTATGTTCTATAAAATATGCTGCAGCTTCATCTGGTATGTATTGTTTTAGTTTCTCTCTCCATTCCACCAAGTTTTCATCTTCTATATCATTTTTCAGCATTTTTCGCCAATTGGTTTTATCTGCTACGTGTTCTTTTAAAGCAACCTCTGTAATACCTGCTAAATACCTATTGGGTACTTCTACAATTTCTATAGCTTCGTGTGCGCCTTGATCTATCCATCTTGTAGGTACTTGTTGCTTTCTAGTTACACCTACTTTTACATTACTAGAGTTTGCCAAATACACAATATGTGGTTGTAACTGCACTTGTTTTTCATAAGCCAAATCTCGGTCTTCGATATCTAAATGTGCCTTACTTAATTCTGGTCTCATAATCCAATCTCCAGCATTGGGTGTATCAAAAAAACAAGATTTACAAAACCCTTGTCTATAAATCTTCTTCTCTAAATGGCAGTTTAAACATTCATAAGTCACAAATGAAAGTGTAATTTCTTTTTGTAACAACTGATTCATATTTAAAAAATCAGTTTTCATATCTAAATAATACTGAATTTCCTCTAGATTTTCAGTTTTCATTTTTTTTAATACACCTTGATATTGCATAACAAATTTTAGTATTTTTAGCTGTTCACAAAATTACGTAAAAAATCGAACTTAATTCATGGCCTTTCCTTTAGTAAATTCTATAATTTCCTGGTTTTTGAAAAAAAGGATTCATCAAATGGAACTGTTTTTAAAATATCCAAATGATGTACAAAACGAACTTTTATTAAGATTAATTTCCACTGCAAAAAAAACTGAGTTTGGCAAACAACATCAATTTTCTACGATAAAAAGTTATGCTGATTTTACAAAATTGGTACCTATTCACAAATACGAAACCATAGAACCTTTAATTGAACGTTGTAGAAAAGGAGAACAAAATTTATTTTGGCCAACCCCAATTAAATGGTTTGCAAAATCTAGTGGTACTACCAATGCTAAAAGTAAATTTATACCTGTAAGTAGTGAGGCTTTAGAGTATTGCCATATGAAAGCTGGTAAAGATATGCTCTGCTTATACATTAACAATAATGAAGAAACACAACTCTTTACAGGAAAAGGGTTAAGATTGGGAGGAAGTTCTGAAATTTATAAAGACAACAACTCTTACTTTGGAGATTTATCTGCTATTATTACAGAAAACTTACCTTTTTGGGCAGATTATAGTTCTGCACCAAGCCAAGAAGTAGCGTTAATGGCTGAGTGGGAAACTAAAATGGATGCCATTATTGAGGAAACTATTAATGAAGATATTACAAGTTTAGTAGGTGTACCTAGTTGGATGTTAGTATTGCTAAACAACGTTTTAGAGCGCACAGGAAAAGACAATATTCTAGAAGTATGGCCAAATTTAGAAGTCTATTTTCACGGTGGTGTAAACTTTAATCCTTACAGAGAACAATACAAAAAACTGATTCCGAAAGCAGATTTTAAGTATTACGAAACCTATAATGCTTCAGAAGGTTTTTTTGCCATTCAAGATCAAAACAACTCTAAAGAATTATTGTTGATGTTAGATTATGGAATTTTCTATGAGTTTATTCCAATGAGTGATTATGCAGGCGAAAACTCTAAAACCATTCCGATTTCTGAGGTACAAAAAGAGATTGATTATGCTTTAATTATTACTACAAATAGTGGTTTGTGGCGTTATTTAATTGGTGATACCATCCGTTTTACATCACTTGAACCTTATAGAATTAAAATTACAGGTAGAACAAGACACTATATTAATGTTTTTGGTGAAGAGCTAAATATAGAAAATGTAGAAGATGCTTTAAAACTGGCTTGCGAAAAAACAAATGCTATAATTTCTGATTACACAGTTGGCCCAATTTTCATGAAAGATAAAAAAAGCGGTGGACACGAATGGATTATTGAGTTTAATAGGCAACCTAAGAATATGAGTTATTTTACAGAAATGCTAGACAATTCCTTAAAGGCTATCAATTCTGATTACGAAGCCAAACGTTACAATTCTATGACGTTAGCCATGCCTAAAATTCACGTTGCCAGAAAAGGGCTTTTTTACGATTGGCTAAAGAAAAAAGGAAAATTAGGTGGGCAACACAAAGTACCTAGATTGTCTAATAAACGAGATTTTGTAGAAGAGTTGTTACGTTTGTAAAACTATACTTTACGTTCTACAACATAATCTATCATTTGTAAAAGTGATGTTTTAAAAGGTGATTCTGGATAATCTTCTAAAATAGTAATTGCCTTATTTTTATAGGCATTCATTTTAGTGGTTGTATATTCAATTCCGCCATTTTCTTTTACAAAAGCTATAACTTCTTTAACACGTTTTTTATCTTTATTATGTTTTTTTACAGAATTGATGATCCAAGCTTTTTCCTTTTTTGTGCAATTATTTAAGGTATAAATTAAAGGCAAGGTCATTTTCTGTTCTTTAATATCTATGCCTGTTGGTTTCCCTATTTTTTCATCAGTATAATCAAACAAATCGTCTTTTATTTGAAAAGCAATACCAATATACTCCCCAAATTTTCGCATTTGCTGTACTACATCATCTTTAGCTCCTACAGATGCTGCACCAATTCCACAACAAGCTGCAATTAATGTGGCCGTTTTTTGACGAATAATATCAAAATACACCTCTTCTGTAATATCTAGTTTTCTGGCCTTTTCAATTTGTAGCAATTCGCCTTCACTCATTTCACGAACTGCAATTGATATCAATTTCAACAAATCAAAATCATCATTATCAATAGAAAGTAACAAGCCTTTAGATAATAAATAATCGCCCACTAAAACTGCAATTTTGTTTTTCCAGAGCGCGTTTATAGAAAAAAATCCACGTCTTCGATTACTATCATCTACAACATCATCATGCACCAAAGTTGCTGTATGAATCAACTCGATTATTGAAGCACCTCTATAGGTTCGCTCATCAAAATTACCATCAGAAA
This sequence comes from Polaribacter sp. R77954, assembly GCF_044595335.1. Taxonomy (GTDB): domain Bacteria; phylum Bacteroidota; class Bacteroidia; order Flavobacteriales; family Flavobacteriaceae; genus Polaribacter. The sequence goes on along the minus strand of NZ_CP138992.1, from coordinate 2,902,697 downwards.
CCATTTTAGCAATTAAAAAAACAAACATTGGTCGCATTTGCTTTCCTTTTCTGCGAATAATGTAATAAGTAATTCTATTTAATAAAGGGACTTTAGAAAGCATGGCTTCTCTGAACTTTTTTTCAAAAAGTTCCATCTCTTTTTTGATGGGCAATTTAATAAGTTCTACTGGCTTCATGTATACTTTACTTGTTTTGCAAAAATACAAAATATAAACGAAGACCTCATGGGTTTTAAAAAGCTGTGAGGTGTATTTATGAATAAGTAAATAAGTAAAATCTATTTAAAAAAATTACGATTTATTTGCCAATTGCCCACAAGCTGCATCAATATCTTTTCCTCTACTTCGCCTAACATTTACAGTAATGTCGTGCATTTCTAAATTAGAAATATAATTGTTAATTGCTGAGTTACTTGCTTGCTGAAATTGACCATCGTCTATTGGGTTATATTCAATTAAATTCACCTTACAAGGCACATACTTACAAAATTCTACTAATGCTTTAATGTCTTCTTTACTATCATTTATGCCATCCCAAACTACATATTCATAGGTAATTGCTCTTTTGGTTTTTGCATACCAATACTCTAAAGATTCTTGTAAATCTTTTAAAGGAAACGTAGTATTAAAAGGCATTATTGATGTTCTTACTTTATCTATGGCAGAATGCAAAGAAACTGCTAAATTAAATTTTACCTCTTCATCTGCCATTTTTTTAATCATTTTTGGCACGCCAGAAGTAGAAACTGTAATTCTTTTTGATGACATTCCTAAACCTTCTGGAGAGGTAATCATTTCTATAGATTTCAATACGTTTTTATAGTTCATCAAAGGCTCACCCATTCCCATAAAAACAATATTTGTCAATTTTTTATTGTGATATAATCTACTTTGTTTATCGATAACAACTACTTGATCGTAAATTTCATCAGGATTTAGATTTCGCATTCGTTTTAAACGGGCTGTTGCACAAAATAAACAATCTAAACTACACCCTACTTGACTAGAAACACAAGCTGTTGTTCGTTTTTCTGTTGGAATAAGAACAGATTCTACTACCAAACCATCGTGTAATTTTATTCCATTTTTTATGGTACCATCATTACTTTTCTGCATAGAATCAACCTTAATATGATTGATGACAAAGTTTGCTTCTAACATTTCTCTTGTTGCTTTAGAAATGTTTGTCATATCTTCAAAAGTATGCAAAGACTTATTCCAAAGCCATTCGTAAACTTGGTTTCCACGAAAAGCTTTATCGCCATTTTTTACAAAAAAATCGCGTAACTGTTCTTTGGTTAAGGCTCTTATGTCTTTCTTTTTATCCAAGTTTTCTTATTTTAAAAATAGAATTGCAAAAATACGCATATAATTTTAGCTAAATACTATTGTTTATAAACTGGCTGCGTTAGCAATTGAAGTGGAAATCCTTTTATGAGGTACGAATAAAAGATTGCAATGGAAAGCGCGACCTTTTTAGGGAACGCCCAAATAAAAAAACTGACAATTAAATTACTAATTGTCAGCTTAATTTATAAAACTTAAAATTCTTTAATACCTTAAATAATTAACATAGCATCGCCATAAGTAGAAAATTTATATCCTTCTTTTACGGCTTCTTTATAAGCTTCCATTAAAAAATCGTACCCAGCAAAAGCAGCTGCCTGCATCATTAAAGTAGATTTTGGTTCGTGAAAATTGGTTATCATAGCGTTTGCAATACTAAAATCGTAAGGAGGAAAAATAAATTTATTTGTCCAACCTTCAAACGAATTTAATTTTTGATTAGAAGAAACCGAAGATTCTACAGTTCTCATTACAGTAGTACCTACTGCACAAATTCTTCTTTTTTCTTCTTTTGCTTTATTAATTTTATCTGCAGCAGCTTCAGGAATTACTATTTGCTCAGAATCCATTTTATGCTTCGACAAATCTTCTACTTCTACAGGGCTAAAAGTACCTAAACCTACATGCAATGTCATTTCAGCAAAATCTACACCTTTAATTTCTAAACGTTTTAATAAATGTTTAGAAAAATGTAACCCTGCAGTTGGTGCTGCAACAGCACCTTCATGCTTTGCATAAATAGTTTGGTAACGTTCTTCGTCTGATTTTTCTACTTCTCTTTTTATAGCTTTTGGCAAAGGTGTTTCTCCTAATTCTAATAATTTTTCTCTAAAAGCTTCATAACTTCCATCAAACAAAAAACGTAAGGTTCTACCTCTAGAAGTGGTGTTATCTATAACTTCTGCTACTAAGCTGTCATCATCACCAAAAAACAACTTGTTACCTATTCTTATTTTTCTTGCAGGATCTACCAAAACATCCCATAATCTGTTTTCAGAATTCAACTCACGCAATAAGAATACTTCGATTCTTGCCCCTGTTTTTTCTTTATTCCCATACATTCTAGCAGGAAAAACTTTGGTATTATTTAACATTAAGATATCTCCTTCATCAAAATAATGAATAACGTCTTTAAACGTTTTATGTTCAATAGTTTGTTCTTTTTTGTTTAAAACCATTAAACGAGATTCATCTCTATGTTCTGCAGGATATAATGCTAAGAGTTCTTCTGGTAATTCAAAGTCAAAATTTGATAATTTCATAAGTATATTTTGCTATAAAGCCGCAAATATACGATATGCGAATAGGCGTTGTCAAGTGTTTGCCTATTTATCTTTAAAGTTCATCTATTTCTATACCAATTTGTTGCATATCATCCCAAAACTTCTGGTAAGATTTTGTAACCACTTCTGCATTGTTAATTTGAATTGGTACTCTCAATGCCAAAGGTGCAAATGCCATTGCCATTCTATGATCGTTATACGTTTTTATGGCAATATTTTTGTTGATTGTTGATGACACTTCCAGATGTAAACTGTCATCAGTTACAGAAATTGACGCACCTAATTTAGACAGTTCATCATCTAAAGCCACTAAACGATCTGTTTCTTTTATTTTTAAGGTATGTAAACCAAACAAGTTACAGGCAATTTTTTCTGCAAAGCAAGTTACTGCAATAGTTTGGGCAATATCTGGTGCATTTTTTAGATTGATTTCTAAAGTTGATTTATGAGTTGTTTTTTCCTTTTTTAAAGTGATAAAATTCTCACCAAAAGTTGTGGTAACTCCAAAATGTTGATAAATGTCTGCCAAGCAAGAGTCGCCTTGTAAACTTTCTTTTTTATAGGCAGATAATTGAATGGTAGACCCAATTTCTGAAAGCGCAACAATAGAATAAAAATAACTTGCAGAAGACCAATCTGATTCTACAACAACTGTTTGTTTTTGAATATTTTTCTTTGGATGAACAGTAATAAAATTACCATCAAATTTGTTGTCAATGCCTAATTGTGTTAACAAACTTAATGTCATTTTTATATAGGGTACAGAAGTAATCTTACCAACCAACTCTATTGCTAAGCCATTTTCTAATTTTGAAGCAATTAATAATAATGATGAAATGTATTGGCTACTTACATTGCCATTAATCTGTACTTTATTCTTAGTTAACTTAGTTCCTTTTAAACGAATTGGAGGATAGCCTTCTTTGGCTTCATAAGTTATTGCTGCACCTAAATCTTTTAAGGCATTAACTAAAATTTCTATAGGTCTGTTTTGCATTCTTTCAGAACCCGTAAGCACAGTTTCTCTACCTTCATTTATGGCAAAATAAGACGTTAAAAAACGCATTGCAGTACCTGCATGCCCAATATTAACCAACTGTTCTGTTGTAGACAAAGCATGTTGCATGTGCACAGAATCGTCTGAATCTGATAAATTTTCGATTGTAATTTCTGGAAATAGTTTTTGTAAAATCAGTAATCTATTAGATTCACTTTTAGAACCAGAAATTGTTATTTCTTGGTGTATATTTTTATCGGCTAAAACATTTAACAATATGTCCATTCTAAAACTTGATTTTAATTCTTATTTTTAAGGCTCAAACTTACAACTAACCACAATGAAAAAATACTTTTTTCTGGCAGTTTGCATCTTCTTTTCTGCAAATGCCAAAGTTAATGCACAAAAAAAATCTACCAAAGTTTCTGAGGAATATTTTAGCGCGGTAAAATGGCGAAATATTGGCCCTTTTAGAGGAGGAAGAAGCGCTGCTGTAACAGGTGTTACTGGCAAAGCCAATCTTTTTTATATGGGATCTACAGGAGGTGGAGTTTGGAAAACTACAGATGCTGGTAATACTTGGCAAAATATTTCTGACGGGTTTTTTGGAGGTTCAGTGGGTGCTGTAGCTGTTTCTGAATCTGATAATAATGTGATGTATGTTGGCATGGGAGAAAAAACAGTTCGTGGAAATGTTTCTTCTGGTGATGGAATTTGGAAATCTGTAAATGCTGGAAAAAGCTGGACACACGTAGGTCTAAAAAACTCAAGACACATTCCTAGAATGCGCATTCATCCTAAAAATCCTGATATTGTTTTTGCTGGAGTTATGGGAGATCTATACAAACCGACTCAAGAACGTGGTGTTTACAAAACTACTGATGGTGGCGAAACTTGGCGAAAAGTATTGTTTTCTAACGAAGATGCTGGGGTTGTAGATTTAATTATCGACCCAAATAATCCAAGAATTTTATACGCTACCACTTGGAATGTAAGAAGAACTCCTTATAGTTTATCTTCTGGTGGTGATGGCTCTGCACTTTGGAAAAGTACAGACGAAGGAGAAACTTGGACAAATATTTCTACCAACACAGGCTTACCTTCAGGAATTTGGGGAATTAGTGGCGTTACAGTTTCACCAGTAAATTCTGATATTGTGTATGCTTTAATCGAAAATAAAAAAGGGGGAGTATACAAATCTACGGATGCTGGTAAAACTTGGAAATTGATCAATTCTGAAAGAAAATTAAGACAGCGTGCTTGGTATTACACACGTTTGTATGCAGATACCCAAGACGAAGATATTTTATATGTTTTAAATGTTCGTTATCATAAATCTACTGATGGTGGAAAAACCTACAAAACCTACAATGCGCCTCATGGAGATCATCACGATTTATGGATTGCTCCAGAAGACAACCAAAGAATGATTATTGGCGATGATGGTGGAGCACAAATTTCTTTTGATGCTGGTGAAAATTGGAGTACAATGAATAACCAACCAACCTCTCAATTTTACAGAGTTACCACAGACAATCATTTTCCTTATCGAATTTTAGCAGCACAACAAGACAATTCTACAATTAGAATTGCGCATAGAACTGATGGTAGATTTATAACAGAATCTGATTGGGAAAGTACAGCAGGTGGCGAAAGTGCACACATTGCTGTAGATCCTTTAAATGATGATATTGTTTATGGTGGAAGTTATGGGGGTTTACTTACTAGAGTGAATCATAAAACTGGAGAGAGACGTGCTGTAAACGTTTGGCCAGATGATCCTATGGGACATGGAGCTGAGGATTTTAAATATCGCTTTCAGTGGAATTTTCCAATTTTCTTTTCGCCAAATAACCAAAAACGTTTGTATGCAGCTTCAAATCATTTGCATGTTACAGAAAATGAAGGGCAAAGTTGGAAATTAATCAGTCCGGATTTGACTAGAAACGATCCTAAAACTTTAGGTCCTTCAGGAGGTCCAATTACCAAAGACAATACTGGAGTAGAATATTATGGAACAATTTTCGCGGCTGTAGAATCGCCTTATGAATCTGGTTTAATTTATACTGGTTCTGATGATGGGCTAGTACATGTATCTAAAAATAATGGTGAAAGTTGGGATAACATCACCCCTAAAAAAATGCCAGAATGGATGATGATTAACTGTATTGAAATAGATCCGTTTACTAAAGGTGGCGCATATATAGTAGGTACAAAATACAAAACAGGAGATTATAAACCATACATTTATAAAACAGAAAATTATGGAAAATCTTGGACACAAATTACAAACGGAATTGCAGAAGAAGATTTTACAAGAGCATTAAGAGCAGACCCAAAACGCAAAGGTTTATTGTATGCTGGTACAGAAAGAGGGATGTATATTTCTTTTGATGATGGTAAAAACTGGCAATCGTTCAAACAAAATTTACCAATTGTACCTATTACAGATTTGGCAATAAAAGACGATAATTTAATTGCTGCCACTCAGGGTCGTGCTCTTTGGATTATTGACGATTTAACGCCTTTGCATCAATTAAATACATCAAAACAAGAAGATGTGGTTTTATACAAGCCAAAAGATGCGTATAATTTATCTGGTGGACGAGGACGAACTTCTAGAACTGCAGGAACCAATCATTCTGGTGGTGTAAACATATCATATTACATCAAAGAATTCGATAAAAAAGACACCATTGCGATTTCTATTTTTGATGCCAATGACAACTTGATAAAAACCTTTTCTACCAAACCGAATAAAGAACAAAAAGAAGGAGCCTTAAAAGTTGAAAAAGGTAACAATACATTCAATTGGAATATGATGTATGATGGTGCAGAACCCGTTAAAGGTATGATTTTATGGTGGGCATCTTTAGCAGGCCCAATGGCTTTGCCTGGTAGCTATAAGGCTGAGTTACGTGTAAATGATTTAAAACAGTCTAAAAACTTTGCTATTTTAAGAAACCCAATGTCTGAAGCTACAGAAGCTGATATGAAAGCTCAGTTTGATTTTATTAACGACATCAACAAAAAAATGACTGAAATTCATAAAGCCTTAAAAAATGTAAAGAAAGTTCGTGGTCAAGTTGGTTTGTTAAAGAAATCTATCAAAGACAAAAAGAAGTACAAAGACTTGATTGATTTTGCGGATGCTTTGGTAAAAGAAATGACCGTTGTTGAAGAAACCTTATATCAAACAAAATCGAAAAGCGGGCAAGATCCTTTAAATTACCCAATTCGTTTGAATAATAAATTAGGGCATTTAAATTCATTAACTAGAATTGGAAACTATGCACCAACACAACAAGCCATCGATTTTAAAAATGAGATTACCAAAACAATTGATGTTGAGTTAGCTAAACTCTATACACTTTTTGATAAAAACGTAAAAGAACTCAATAAAAAAGTAAAAGAAAGTACTATTGATTTGATTCAGTTGGATTAAACCTGTAATTAATTGTAATCATAAAAAAAGGTTGTTTGAAAAGTTTTAATATTTTTCAAATAACCTTTTTTAGTTATATCTATTTTTAAAACTTTTGTTAATTACGTTTCTAAGCTTATGAAAAACTCTTAAAAAAAGAGCAAAACAAACCGATTGAACTAAAACCATTCTCCAATCGAAATCAATGTCAAAAAAGAAACTACCTATGTATTGACCTATTGTAAACATTACAAAAAGGACAGGAATGTAAATCAATAAATATTTACCTATAGATAGGGAATTGATTAACTCAGTTTCTTCATTTACATTTTTGTTTAGTTTATCATTTACCTTTTAGTTCACTATTTCATGTTTTTATTAGTCATATACATACCATAAACCAAACTTAAAAAAACTTTATAACTCCAAAATTGAATCCATTTTCCATTACTAAAATTATCCTCAACAAGTTTTATAAAATCGCCTGCAAAGATCTCTCTCCAACTATTCATTAATAAAGATATTATAGTTACAAAAATGAAAAACGGAATGGCAATTTTAAATGTATTTTGCCAAAATTCTTTTTGTTTTATTTTTTTGAAAAAAGACATTTTTATGAAATTTATTTTTAAACGATTAAGTGTAATAAGGTGCTATCATAATGTATACTACAACACCAGTTACAGCTACATACAACCATATAGGAAATGTTTTTTTGGCTATTTTTTTATGCCCTTCAAAATCGGTTAATTTTGCTTTCATATACGTTAATAAAACAAAAGGAATTACGATTACAGACAGTACTATGTGTGAAATTAAGATAAAATAATATACATATTTAATAACACCTTCTCCACCAAACTTGGTAGAATCAGAGGTCATATGATATGCAATATACATTAACAAGAATGCTAAAGAAAATACAATTGCAGTGGTGTTTAATTGTTCATGCAACTTTCTATTTCCCTTTTTAATAGCAATTACTGCAGCTATTAATAATATTGCTGTTAACCCGTTTGTAGTGGCATAAATAGGTGGTAAAAAAGTTAATGGCTTTACATCAAAACCCAATTCTCTTAAATTAACACCAAATAAAGCAGCAACAGCTAATGGAATGATAATAGATAACGCCGTTATTATTTTTTTATACTTTTTTTCTTGTGCTAGATTACTCATTTAATAATAATTTAATGTCTTCTTTTAATTCTTTTATTTGATCAGGAAAAGTTTGCTCTTCTAATGCCCTGTAATACATAATAGGGTTTCCAAATTCGTCTTTTCGAGAGCGTATGTAACCGTTTTTATCTACCAAAGCAAACAAACCTGAATGCTCAAAACCTGCGTGAGAGGCATCACCTTTACCTGCATATAGTTTAAAACCTTGGTTAGACAGTGTATACACCACATCTTCTGACTTACCCGTTAACAAATGCCAATTTTTGTGAGTTATACCACTACTCTTTGCATATGCTTTTAATATTTTTGGTGTATCTATTTCTGGGGTTATAGAAATAGATGCAATACCAAATTCTGGATTTCCAAAAAAAGCATCTTGTAAGGTTAACATCTTTTTATTCATTAACGGGCATATTGTTGGGCAAGTAGAAAAGAAAAACTCTACCACATATACTTTTCCATTAAAGGTATCATTCGTAATGGTTTTGCCTTCTTGATTGATAAATTCGAAATTGGGTACTTTATCAAACTTTACTAAGCCAGTATCTGAAAAACGATTGACTACTTTTGGTACAGTATAAATACCAAACAATAAAATAATGAAGGCAATACCTACGTAAGAGTACTTTTTATTCATATCCCTACTTCTTTTCGATTTGCTTTATTCTTATTTCTATCTTTAAAGGCAGCATAATATTCGTAATATAATACCTTAATATCATCTTTAAGTTTACCATTTAACTCTGAAACTGAATTCAGGTTATAACCGTATAATTTTTTATTGGTTTTATCGTCTTTTAATCGACCTCGCAAACTTAAATTTTTATCAATTAAGAATGCTTTTGTAGATGACAAGTTTATTAATGGCTCGTTGTAAGCAAAACTCTGATAAAACCCTTCAATTTCTGCTTTGGTACTTGGCACAAATTTCCATTTTTGCATATCTGTAAAAGCCCCTATTTTATCTTTAAGTGCGTTTACATCGTCCGTTTTATCTTTTGGATAAATAGCAATAATTTGAAACTTTTTGTAGTCTAAAAACTTTTTATATACTTTTTCATTTAAGTTTAACAAACCAGAGGTAATAGATTGTACATCATTTCCTAAAAAACAAACAATAGAAACCGATTCTTTTAGTGCTACACTTTTTGAAGCATCTATTTCTGTAATATCAATAACTTTTTGGGTTAGGATAGGTAACTTTTTAAAGTTATTTTCTCCTGTTGATAAAATAAGAAAACAGATTAAAGGGAATATGAACAACAGAAATAATACAACTCTTTTTTTTGTAAAAAAACGCATTGAATTAAAAATTAGATTTTAAGAAAATTTAACATTTTTAGGCTATAAAAAAAGGTGGTTAAAAAACCACCTCATTTATTTTAATTACCATCTCACAAGTGGTGATAACGTTTCGTATAAATAATCACCTTCTATTAAAAGTAAGGTTACTAAATAACAGATTAAGAAAATGGAAGTCCAAACTACTGAGCGTCTAAACCATTTTTTTTCATCTTCCATGTGCATAAAAGCCCATGTAATTCCGTAAGCTTTGGCTAAAGTTAAGATAATAAAAATCCAGTTTAAAGGGCTTGTACCTAAAAAGTTTGTTAAGTGAAGCGCTGCTGGCTTAAAAATACCTAAAGCAACTTCTACTATTGTTATTGCTGATAAAATCCAAAATACGTTCCAGATTCTTTTTGTATGTGATTCGTGTGCGTGTGCCATTTTAATGCTATTTTTTTAATTATACTAAGTAGAAGAATGTGAATACAAATACCCAAACTAAATCTACAAAGTGCCAATATAAACCAACTTTCTCTACCATTTCGTAATGTCCTCTTTTTTCATAAGTACCTAAGATAACATTAAAGAAAATAATAATATTAATTACGATACCAGAAAAAACGTGAAAACCATGAAAACCTGTAATAAAGAAAAAGAAATCTGCAAAAATAGTATTACCATACTCATTTGCTTTAAGGTTAGCACCTTCTACAACCATTTTACCTTTGGCTAATTCTTCAGCACCTTTTGCTCTAGATAAAATTACTTTTTGTTTTTTATCCATATCAATTTTTTCACTTCTAATCTGTATTGAAGGATCTGCTTTGTAAGATGCCATTACTTGCGCCACAGAATATTCTGGAACATCATTACCACTAACCCACCATAGGCCGTTTTTACGTGTGTGTGTTTCTTCTGCATCCATTCTATCACCTACCACAAAATCTGAGAGTGCAATTTGCTTGCCATCTTTTACAAATTGTAATACTTTACCTTCTGTAGTTTTAACAGCACCATAAGAACCTTTAATAAAAGTATTCCATTCCCAAGCTTGAGAACCAACAAAAATTAAACCTCCTATAATGGTAGCAAACATGTACCAAGCTACTTTATTCTTTTGCATTTTATGGCCAGCATCTACTGCTAGTACCATTGTTACTGATGAAAATATCAGTACAAATGTCATAAAGGCTACATAATACATTGGAAATTCTCCATGAATAAATGGAACGTGTGTAAAAACTTCATCTGCAATTGGCCAAGAATCTATAAACTTAAAACGGGTTAAACCGTAAGCTGCTAAGAATCCTGAAAAAGTTAAGGCATCAGAGAGGATGAAAAACCACATCATCATTTTACCATAACTAGCGCCAAATGGTCTAACTCCACCACCACTCCAAGTATTTTTTCCGTCCGAAGGTATAGCAATATTTGCTTCCATAAATAATTTTAATTAGTATAAGTCTTAAACGTTCGCCAAAAATAACTATTTTCTATCACTTAATAAAAGAGAAAAAGAAAAATAGATAAATCCATAATATATCTACAAAATGCCAGAAAATTGCGCCTAACTCAAAGCCTAGCAGATTATCTGGTTTGTATTTGTATTTAAAATGATTATAAATAACAACAAAAAGCACAATAATACCTGCCAATAGGTGCAAAACATGCAAAAAGGTAATACCAATAATAAAAGAGGTAGATACTGTACTATTTGGGCCAGTAAAATACAAACCAATACTTTTAAGTTGATTGAAACCTACATATTGTTGCCAAACAAATCCTAAACCCAATAGCAATGTAATTACCACTAAAATTAATGATAGTTGCCTTTTGTTTTGCTTTAAAAATCTTTGTGATAAAAAAAATGTAATGCTACTTGCTACAATTAAAAAAGTACTGGTGTAAAATGCTTGTGGTAAATCAAAAGAAACCCAATCATCACGTTTCATACTAATTACGTAAGCACTTGTTAATCCTGCAAAAAACATTACCATACTAATCATAGAAACCCATAACATTGGTTTTGCAGATTTTTTTTGGGCTACAACATACTCTTGTTTTAATGCTTGTTCTTCAATCATCTTCTTTCTTCTTTAATGTAAAAATTTATCAACTACATAAACAATTTGCACAACTGTTATATATAAAACACTAGATAACATTAATTTTCTTGCGTCTATATTTTGTTCTGTTTTGTGCAATTTAACTCCGTAAAACAACATAATACCACCTAAAAGCGTTACAATTACTGCAGTTAATGGGTATATGTAAAAATCTCCTGATACTCTTAACACTGGTGCAATAGAAACCAATATCATTACTAAAGTATAAAAGATAATCTGTTTTACTGCACCTTTATCTTTAGTATTCATTGGCAACATATTGTAACCGGCTTTTTTATATTCTTCAAACTGTAACCAGCCAATTGCCCAAAAATGTGGAAATTGCCAAAAAAACTGAATCATGAATAAAAAACCAGCTTCAATACCAAAATTACCTGTGGCTGCAACCCAACCTAACATAAATGGAATGGCCCCTGGAATTGCACCTACAAAAACAGTTAATGGTGTTACCGATTTTAAAGGTGTATAAATACTTGTATAAATAAATATTGAAATAGCACCAAAAAACGCTGTTTTAGGATTGATACTATATAAAATAGCAATACCTAATATAGTAAACAAAACTGCTATTGCCATAGCAAAACTTACAGACATTCTTCCTGTTGGTAAAGGTCTATTTTTTGTTCGCTGCATTAGTGCATCAATATCTTTTTCTATAATTTGATTGAATGCATTAGAAGCACCTACCATAAAAAAACCTCCCAAAGCCAATAATAACAATGTGCCATAATTGATAACTTCTACAGCTAATAAATAACCTGCCACTGAAGAAAACACGACACTCATAGACAACCCTACTTTGGTAAGCTGCTTAAAGTCGGATAAAAGCGTATTCATTGGCTTTTTCGTATCTGTTATTACTGTTGAATTCATAATTTTGCAAAGATATTTGATAAATCTCAATTTACCATACCTTTAACAAGGTTTTGTGAGATTTAGGGCATAAAAAAACCCACTCAAAATTTGAGTGGGAAAATTGCTATGAAAAAGAAAAAGTGTGACTTTAAAAAAGCCACATGCAAATATAATTATTTTTTTTATTATAAAACAAAAAATATTTTAGATTTCTTTTTTTTATTCAAAATTTAATAAAAAAAACAGCTGTTTTGCCTTACTTTTTTAAAGTAAAAGTAGGCAAACCCCTATATATTGGTTTTAAGCTACCATAAGTTTTATTAAAAAAATACACATCACCAAAATCAATATTTCCATCTACATTATTATCTTTTTTTAAGAATAAAGTATCCTTTTTAAAAAAGTAAGTCCCTCTTTCTACACAAAAATCTCTGGGATCAATTGTTTTTAATTCAAAAGTTTTATCAGCAAACAAATTAATCTCTAAAGTTGATTTTTCTTTTGAATAACTTTTAAACTCTTGAACCCTATCTTTAAATATATTTTTATCATGATATTGTAATGTGTAGTACAAACTCATCGAAAAAAAGAAGGTTATTACTAGTGGAATAAAATTAAAAAGTTCTTTTTTTAGGGTTATATTATATAAATTATAGAACGAAATAGACAAAAAAGCAACAATATATAGTATCGTTAATCCACCAATAATTAGCAAATCTACATCTCCAAAACAATAATTATCTGGATGAATTAACCTATAAAAAGGGAAGAATGCTAAAATTATAAGTAAAATATATCTTTTTTTTACTTTCTTCATTATGCTTCTTTTTCTTTTTTTCTTTGGATTAATAAAGCTGCTATAGTTGGGTTATCTGGTTTACTTTTAATCTGCTGAAACTCATCACCAACTTTAACAGCACCTGTTTGTACTACTTTAAAATATACACCACACATTGTAGTGTTCCAAAATTGTTTTACAATTTTCATGTTGTTAAAACGAATACCTAACTTAAAACAAGGACTTCTTTGTAAGGTAGCTTCTAAAATAGTTTCACCCACTTTAAAAGTATCCCCTACATGTATTTTTGTTTCGTCAATATCATCAACCGTAAGATTTTCTCCAAACATGCCTAAACTCCAATCTAAATTTGGGTACAAAGGCTTCCAATAGGCGTAATGTTTTAAAGAATAGGCGTAAACAGCTTGGTTTATACCTCCATGATATTTTCTATCCGAAATTTCATCGCCCTTTACTTCTTCAACATCTAAAAAAATAGGTTCATTTACAGGATATTTATAAATACCAGTAGTTACTTTTTTCTTTTTCCAAAGAATTTCTTTTTTATCGCCAATATTTGTAGAAACAATTTTCATTGAATTTGTATTGCTATTCTGCATCTAGTTTACTTAGCAAATTTAGCTAATGCCTTTTTTGTAAACGCTGACAATACCAATTGGCCCGAAATCTTTGCCCTTTCTGCTAAAAGTTCTTTCCAATGATTGGTATTTTGCCACAAAACATTTTTCATTTGTACTAAAGCTTCTGGATTATATGAAGCCAATTTATTCGCTAAAACATCTACCTCTTCATCTAATTCTTTACTATTTTCTAAAACTTTAGCATATAATCCTTTTTCTTTTGCCCAATAAGCCGTTTTCCAACTTGTAGCATCTAATGTTAATGCTGAAGTTGCTGCTAAACCAATTTTTCTAGTTACAGCAGGTTCTATTACAAAAGGGCCAATACCAATGGTTAATTCTGATAATTTTATGGACGCTTTTTCTGTTGCCAAAACATAATCGCAAGCAGCTACTAAACCTACGCCACCACCTACAGTTTTTCCTTGAATTCTACCAATTATAATTTTACTACAAGTACGCATTGCATTAATTACATTTGCAAAACCTGAGAAGAATTTTTTGCCTTCTTCTAAATTTGAAATTGCAATTAATTCGTTAAAAGAAGCACCTGCACAAAAAGCTTTATCGCCTTCTGATTTTAAAATGATCACTGAAACCAAATTATTCATAGACAACACATTCAACTCATTTGTTAGCCTTAACAACAAATCACTAGGCAAAGAATTACTTGCAGGATGACCAAACTCTATAGTGGCAATTTTATTTTGGATATTTACATAAAGGCTTCCATTTTGTCTATTTGTAGTCATAACCGTTGAATTTTATCAAAAGTAGGTTTTTAAAACTAAAAAATCAATGTACAAATGATAAGTTATTTCACAAAAAAAGTCATCACTATATACAGTGATGACTTTAGTCTTGTTAAAATATTGTCTTTTAGATTATTTATATTTTAGTTTTAAACGAATTAAAATTAAAGCAGAGATTGCTGTAATTCCATTTGCTAAAATCATTGGTAAACTTTCTAAATAAAAGCCATAAACAACCCATAATGAAACTCCAACAAAAAAAGAAGTGTACATTGTTAACGATAGTGATTTTGTGTCTTTTGTTTTCCAAGTTTTATAAACCTGTGGCATAAACGCAGCAGTTGTTATTATTGCTGCACACATTCCTAAAATTTCGAAAATATTCATAATTATTTTTCTTTATCAATTGGCTGTATATTTTTGTAAAAACAACACAGTACACACTGTAAAAATAAAGAATCTCTAGCTGTTTCAAAACAAGTATTTAACCCACTATGTTTACAATTTTGCCAGGCACCACAATTACTTTTTTAGGTGTTCTGCCTTGTAATTGCGCTTGTGTTTTCTCATGTTCCAATACTGTTTTTTCAATTTCTTCTTTAGATAAATCTAAAGGCAACTCTAATGTAAAACGTTTTTTACCATTAAAAGAAATTGGGTAATTCTTTGCACTCTCTACCAAATGTTTTGGTTCAAAAACAGGAAAAGGCGCTGTGGATATACTTTCTTTATGCCCTAACAACCTCCATAATTCTTCTGTGATATGAGGTGCATAAGGTGACAATAAAATCAATAAAGGTTCTAAAATTTCACGATTGTTACACTTTTGAGCTGTCAATTCGTTTACAGCAATCATAAAAGTAGAAACAGATGTATTGAAAGAGAAATTTTCGATATCTTCTTGTACTTTTTTGATGGTTTTATGGAGTATTTTTAAAGCCTCCTTATCCCCATCCGACTCCCCCAAAGGGGAAGAGTCAACTGCGAAAACACCATTTTCTTCTGAATGGAAAAGTTTCCATAATTTTTTAAGGAAAGACGAAACTCCAGAAATCCCAGATGTTTTCCAAGGTTTGGTTTGCTCTAAAGGTCCTAAAAACATTTCGAACAAACGCATCGCATCCGCACCATATTCTGCAACAATATCATCTGGATTTACAACATTGTATTTGGATTTGGACATTTTTTCAACTTCACGTCCAACTTTATAAACCTCTTCTTCTAAAACGAATTCAGCATTTTTATAATCTGCATTTAAAGGATGATTTTTAAATCCATCAACATCTAATTCATCAGAAGCGTTTACTAAAGAAACATCAGAATGAATCGCTGTTTTAGTAATCATTACTAAATCTGCAAAATTAGGATCTAAAAACTTATGATCTAGTAAATAATTTTTTACAACAGTTTCAAACTCATCATCAGAATTAAATAAATTTTTAGAAACAAAAACAGTGGGTATCTTCTCTAAAACATCATCTAAAGATTTTTCATCTGCACAACCACAACCATTTTTAACAAAAGCAGTTGCCTTGTATACAAAAGCAGAAGTTCCTAAAATCATTCCTTGGTTAATTAGTTTTTTTGCAAATTCATCTACAGGAACAATTCCTTTATCGAACAAGAATTTTTGCCAAAAACGAGCGTATAATAAATGTCCGGTTGCGTGCTCAGAACCACCAATATATAAATCTACTTCTTTCCAATAATCCAAATTTTCTTTGCTTGCAAATGCTTCTGAATTATTGGCATCCATATACCTATTAAAATACCAAGAACTCCCTGCCCAACCAGGCATTGTGTTTAATTCTAAAGGATAAACCGTTTTGTTTTTTAACTTTTCGTTAGAAACCACTTTCTTTCCACGAGAATCCCAAGCCCACTCAGTTGCGTTTCCTAAAGGTGGTTTCCCATCTTCAGTTGGCAAGTATTTTTCTACTTCTGGCAATACAATTGGTAAATGTTTCTCATCAATCATTTGAGGCATTCCGTCTTTATAATACACTGGAAAAGGTTCTCCCCAATAACGTTGTCTGCTAAAAACAGCATCACGTAATCTGTAATTTATTTTCCCATAACCAAAACCTCTTTTTTCCATCTCGTAAATGGCCAATTTTAAAGCTTTCTTATATTTTAATCCTGATAAAAAATCTGAATTTGCAATTACAGTTCCTTCTTTATCTGTATGCGCAGCTTCAGAAATATCTACACCTTCAAAAATATTCGGAATAGGAATGTTAAAGTGTTTTGCAAAATCATAATCACGTTGATCTCCACAAGGTACAGCCATTACAGCTCCTGTTCCATAACCTGCTAGTACATAATCTCCAATCCAAATTTGAACTTTTTCACCAGAAAAAGGATGAATTGCATAAGCACCTGTAAAAGCACCAGAAATGGTTTTTACATCTGCCATTCTATCTCTTTCAGAACGTTTTGCTGTAGCTGTAACGTAAGCCTCAACTTCTGCTTTTTGAGCATCTGTTGTTATCTTAGAAACCAATTCGTGCTCTGGAGCTAAAGTCATAAAACTTACTCCGTAAATTGTATCTGGTCTTGTTGTAAAAACATCAATTTTATATTGATTTTCAACTTTTACTTCAGTCTCCTTTTCTGCAGATTTATCAATTACTTTTGGAAATTGAATCGCAAAATTAATTTCTGAAACTACTTTTACAACATTTTGTAAAACTTCTTCATTCGTAAAACGAATTACATTAAATCCTTCTTTATGAAAAAATGCAGTTCTTTCTTCTTCATCTTCTTTACCAATAAATTCAACAATCAAATTCTTAGCAACACACACATAATCTACCATAAAAGTACCAATAGTGTACTTTTTTCTAAATTTTGATGCTCCTTTTTTATTCTTAATTTCATTCCAAAGCGTAGTTTCTGCTTTCGATAAATTTTGACGTAATTCTTTTAATGCTTCTAATTCTTTATAAGATAACTTTACTTCAGAATTTGATTTTGTAGGATTTTCTTCTACTTTAAAAGTTACCATTGCTCCTTGACTTCGTCCAATCCAATTGGTTTGAGAATCTTTTAAAGGTTGTGGCCAATCAATTTTTTCTAATCCATCTAACAAACGTTGTGCATAGGCAGAAATTCGCATAGACCATTGTGTCATTTTTTTACGAACAACAGGATGACCTCCACGTTCTGAAACTCCGTTTACAATTTCGTCATTTGCTAAAACAGTTCCTAATGCAGGACACCAATTTACTTCTGTATCAGATAAAAATGTTAAACGATATTGTAACAAGATTTCTTCTTGTTCTTTTGTTGAAAAAGCTTTCCAATCTTCTGCTGTAAAAGATTTTACCTCTTCATCACAAACCGCATTTACAGTTGTATTTCCTTCTTTTTTAAAGATTTTTTCTAAAGTAGTAATATCTTCTGCTTTATCTGAATCTTTATTATACCAGGAATTGAACAACTGAATAAAAATCCACTGTGTCCATTTG
Source organism: Polaribacter sp. R77954 (assembly GCF_044595335.1). GTDB lineage: Bacteria > Bacteroidota > Bacteroidia > Flavobacteriales > Flavobacteriaceae > Polaribacter. The sequence goes on along the minus strand of NZ_CP138992.1, from coordinate 2,884,560 downwards.
TAGTATTCAGGGCTAGAAGTACGTACTTCTCTACTCCAATCAAAAGAAAAACCAATTTGATCTAATTGTCTTCTATACGTTTTGATATTGTCTTCAGTAGTTTTTGCAGGATGTTGCCCAGTTTGAATGGCATATTGTTCTGCTGGCAAACCAAAAGAATCATACCCTTGTGGATGCAACACATTAAAGCCTTTATGACGTTTGTACCGTGCATAAATATCACTTGCAATATACCCTAAAGGATGCCCAACATGCAAACCCGCTCCTGAAGGATAAGGAAACATATCTAACACATAATATTTAGGTTTTTCACTTTCATTACTGGCTTTAAATGTTTGGTTTTCTGCCCAAATTTTTTGCCATTTCTTTTCTATTTCTTGGTGATTGTATTGCATCATCTTTCAATTTAATGGCTGCAAATTTACGTTTATTCTTTGTAAGCGAAAAGGCTAAGTATTGCAAATTGGTTTATACAATTTAAAAGCTATATTTTTACTTTTTTATGTGTTTAAAAAATGCTACTACTATATTTTAAAAAAACATTTTTACTATCTATTTTGATGTTATTTAAAGACTACTTCTTTGACTCCTTTTTGATAATCTTCACCTCTTAAACTGATAAAAGTTTGTTTCATTTCACTGAGTTTTTTAAGATTTGATTTTGCCAAATTATTTTGTTGTGCTTTATCTTCTTTTAGATTATAAAGTTGATCAAATGGAAAATTACCCACTTCTATACCTACTGCTTTTCTAAAATTAGTCCCTTTATAAGCTGGGATGTATAACCAATCTCCACTTCGTAAAGCTGTTTTACCTGTAGCTTCAATAATTAAATTTTCTCTTCCTTTTTCTGTTTTTCCTAAAAAGGTATTTAATACATTTTTACTATCTGTAGAAGTTTCTTTGGTATCAACTAGTGTTGCAATAGAGGCCAATATATCCATTTGACATACAATTGCATCAGATACTTGTGGTTTAATTTTTCCTTTCCAGTAGGTAATAAAAGGCACTCTTGTACCTGCTTCAAAAATACTATACTTACCACCTCTTAAACCTCCTTTTGGATCGTGTTTTCCTATTTTTTCTATTGCATCATCATAATAACCATCATTTAAGACTGGGCCATTATCACTTGAAAAAATAATTAACGTATTTTCTAAAATCCATTCATCTTTTAGGGTTTTTATAAACTCACCAACTGCCCAATCTGCCTCTAAAATCACATCACCTCTTGGGCTCATACCTGATTTACCCACAAACCTTGGATGAGGGGTTCTTGGCACATGAGGCTGCTGCATAGCATAGTATAAAAAGAAAGGGTTTTCCTTATGTGTTTTTACATAATTTTGAGCTTTTTCTAAAAAATGATTTGCCATTTCTGTGTCTGTCCATTTTGCAGATTCTCCACCTTTCATATAACCAATTCTTGGAATTCCTTTTACAATACTACTATTGTGTCCATGATGCCATTTCATGGTTAACAGTTCTGGATTAGAAATTGCTGTAAGCTCACCTTCAAAATTTTCTTTATAATTCACCTCTATTGGATCATTTTTATCCAAACCAACCACATTGCCATCTTTTATGTATACAGTTGGCACTCTATCTTGTGTGGCTGCCATAATATAAGATTGATCAAAACCAACTTCATTTGGACCAGGTGTTACTTTCTCGTTCCAATTCACAATACCTGTACCCAAACCTAAATGCCATTTACCTACAATGGCTGTTTGATAGCCTTGCTTTTTTAATAATTTTGGCAAAGTTTGTTGTTCTGTAACAATCAATAAAGGAGCAGTTCCTGGTAGAATTTTTGCTTTTTTATTACGCCAAGGATACATACCTGTTAATAGCGCATATCTACTTGGAGTGCAAGTGGCTGATGATGCATAACCATTCGTAAATTTTATTCCTCCATTTGCCAAAGCATCAATATTTGGTGTTTGGATTTCAGTAGCACCATAAGAACTAATATCTCCATAACCTAAGTCATCTAAATAAATCACGACAATATTAGGTTTTTGGTTTTTTCTTTCGATGAATTTGAAGTGTTGCAACTTATAAAAACTATAAAAAAAGAAATTACTAGAAGAAATAATGTTTTAAGTTTGTGCATGGTGTTTATGAAATTAATTTGCTCATCAAAATTAATACGAACTCAGAGACTGTAAACTCAACTCTGTGTGCATAAAAAAAGTATTAATTTTATTCAAACAGAAAAGATGACCCAAAAAGAACAAGAATTATTAGAAAAGAAAGCTTTAGAACAGTTACTGTCAGGTAAAAGTTTATTCGGAAAAGAGGGTGCTTTTGCACCTATGCTAAAAAGTTTCATAGAAAAAGCACTAGAGTCAGAAATGGAACATCATTTGTCTTCTACGAGCTCAGATGGGAAAAATAAGCGAAATGGAAAAGGCAAAAAGACGATAAAAAGTGGTTTAGGCACTTTTGAAATCCAAACACCAACAGATAGAAATAGCAGTTTCGAACCAGAACTTGTTAAAAAGAGACAAACTATTTTAGCGGAGAATTTATCGGAAAAGATTGTTGGTTTATATGGACTAGGAATGGGTTTACGAGATATTTCATCGCATATAAAAGAGATGTATGATACCGATATTTCTCACACTGTATTAAGTCAAATTACCGATAAAATTATACCAGACATTAAAGCTTGGCAAAGTCGCCCTTTAGAATCCATGTATTGTATAGTTTAGTTAGATGCTATGCATTATAAAGTTAGAGTTGATCGAAAAGTGCAACATAAAGCTTTGTATAATATTCTTGGGATAAATAAAGAGGGACATAAAGAAGTTTTAGGAATGTATGTCTCACAAAGCGAGGGAGCAAACTTTTGGCTACAAGTATTAACAGATTTAGAACAGCGTGGACTGAAAGATATATTGATCGCTTGTACAGATAATTTAAAAGGATTTTCAGAAGCTATTTTGAGCATCTTTCCTAAAACACAAATTCAAAAATGTATTGTACATCAAATTCGTAATTCTTTAAAATATGTAGCCTCTAAAGACCAGAAAGCATTTATGAAGGATTTAAAACTGGTTTATAAAGCGATCAATAAGGATGTAGCAGAAGATGAGTTATTAAATTTAGAAGAAAAATGGGGTGAAAAATATCCTATTGTCATTGAGAGCTGGCAACGAAACTGGGAGGAACTCTCACAATATTTTGAGTTTACAGAACCTATTAGAAGAATTATCTACACCACAAATGCAGTAGAAGGTTTTCATAGACAAGTTCGAAAAGTAACTAAAACTAAAGGTGCTTTTGTGAATGATATGGCGCTTTTAAAGTTGGTCTATCTGGCTACAAAAAACATACAAAAAAAGTGGACAAGTCCACTACATAATTGGAGTTTGATTATTCAACAATTATATATTAAATTTGGAGAGCGAATACAATTGGACATCAGTGTTCCCAAAAAAAACTAGTGCCGCTGACGCTGGTCTCATTTTAAAATAGTTCGATTTTTTAAATAATATGATTAAGAAAAAATCAAACTATTTTAAAACGGAAAATCAACAGACAAAGTTAAATTTACACTCCCACAAGTACATAGTAAAGTAGAGGCTGTAATGAAAGCTAAAAAAAGTAACCTAATTTAGATTACTTTTCTAAAATTTTAAAAGCTGTTTACTACTTTATATGTTGCGCAACATTTCCCCAAGGTCCACCATTAATTACATCAACTCCATTTTGTTTTAAAAACTGAGTAGCTTGCCCACTTCTTCCTCCACTTCTACACACTGCAATTACAGGCTTTTTCCAAGCTTTAATTTGATCAACTTCTGCAGGAATTAAATTTAAAACAATATGCTTTGCACCAGCAATATGCCCTTCATTCCATTCTTGTTGCGTTCTTACATCTAAAACAACTGCCCCTTTTTCTAAATATTCTTTAATTTCTACACTCATATCTTTTCTTTTAAAAATGTCAAATAATCCCATATTATTTTGATTTAACTGGCAGCAAATTTAAGCCATTTTCAATAAGTTTTGTGTAACTTTTATTACTTTTTAAATTATTTAAAACCTCTAAAACCTTAATTTGCAAAGAAAAATTATTCTGTAATGACAATTCGTAAATCTCTAATAACAACAACCAATCTTTTGGAAAATCTTTTGTTAGTTGCTGAAATATTGTAGCTAGTTTTTTTTCTGTAGATGAATTATCTTCTCGCATTTTTCGAACTTCATCATACAAAGCATACAATTCTTTTTCTTTTTCAGCATAGGTTATTTTATGTGTTTTTACTTCTGATACCTTATTGGTATGCACAAAAGAATCTATATCTGCAGCACCTGCATAAGCCGATATTACTTCCTTACCTACAGCCATATCATATAAACCCCATTCTGGTTGAAAAAGAATTTTATCTTTATAAGTAACAGTACATTCATCAAAAGTGATGATTAATATTTTACCTCGTAAATCTCGAGTTCCTGTTATGGCTTTACCTTTTAAAACAATGCCACTTTCAAATTCTAAAGTCATAAATTCACCTTCATAAATTCCGTAAGCTTTTAAATCTCTTGGGCTCATATCTTCTATAGGTAAATTAATGCCTTTTAATTTTCCAATAGGACTTCCAAATCCATGTTTATGTTTGTCTATTCCATGGCCAATCAACTCTTTATCTCTATTTGCTAACGCAGTATAACCTGTGGTTTGCACATAAGCTACTTTATTATTTTTAAAAGGAATAACGCTATCAAAAACACCTGAAATTTGAATACCTGTAGTTAATTCTATGGTGCCTAAATTTTTAGAGCGGATTAACTTATTAATTCCACTCAACCCTCCTCTTCTCAAAGCCATTGTATTCGCAAATTCATCTAAAACCAAACTTAAATAGGCAAAATCTGGCGTAACAAACAATTGTGGTTGTGGTTTTGTAATATCAAAATTCATGGTAGCAGCTTCAATAGAATAAGGTAGTTTTTTAACTTCTTTTTGCAAACACCAAGCACTTTCTCCTATAGAAGATAATAAACCAGCTCCATATATTTTTGGGTTATCTAAAGTGCCAATCAATCCATATTCCACTGTCCACCAGTGTAAATTTCTTATCATTGCCATTTCAGATAATTCGCCCATATTTCCCTGCAGCCATTCTACTTTTTCTTGCGCTTCTTGAATATCTTTTTGGGTAGAATTGGGGTTTTCTTTTAAAATTGATAACAATCGAATGGCTTCATACATTTCGTAATCTTTAGCAGATGAAATTGCTTTGCTACCAATTTCGCCAAATCTTCTTAAATATTCTGCATACTCAGGATTTGCAATAATGGGTGCATGACCAGCTGCTTCATGAATAATATCTGGAGCAGGCGTATATTCAATATGATTTATGGTTCTCATTTCTGAAGCAATCACCAAAACATTATAGGCCTGGAATTCCATAAAGGCATTTGGCGGAATAAAACCATCTACTGAAACAGCAGCCCAACCAATATCTTTTAATATTCTATTCATACCTTCCATTTTAGGTATGTATTCTAAAGAGATTCCTGTTTTTTCTAAACCTGAAATATAAGATTTATGAGCAACTTTACTCAAATAATCTACATTCATTCGCATTACATACCTCCAAACAGCTTGATTTTGAGCAGTATATTCTTCATAAGGTTGTTTTACAACAAACTTATGTAAATGTTTAGGTAATTTTTCTGTTACCTCGTTCATTTCGAAATGATCATCCATTGATTTTTTAATAAAATTTACAGAGTAAAATTACGAATTTTGCAATTAATCAATCCTTTTTTTAATGTTAAAACTCATATTACTACTGTTAATTGGTTTTAACTATTAAATCTATAATTGTAACATTTTCTTAAATGTTGCTACTTATACCTAAAGGATATAGCTATGAGTTTTGGTGGCGCAGTTTCTGCAATGATTACAAGTTTAAAAAATAACAAAAGATCACGCGTTTCTGCGTTCGATAAGATTAAAACCAACAATGCTAAAAGTAGCATCCAACTTCATTTTAAAAACAAAGCCACATCCAAAGAACTTTTGCAAATCAAACAAAAACTCAAACTTGAAAACAGAAAAACATTTAGAAAAAATCTAATCATTTTTAGTGTTATGGTACTAATTGTGATTTACGTTATCGGTTTCGTAAAATTTTAAACAGTTCTCTAAAAACTTTCTTATTTTTACAGTATAATACATCACAATGAACAAGAAAGTTATTTTAATGATTTTAGATGGCTGGGGTATAACACAAGACCCAAAAGTATCTGCCATATACAACGCAAAAACACCTTATATTAATTCGTTATACGATAAATATCCGAATGCCCAATTAAGAACGGATGGTGAACATGTTGGTTTACCTGAAGGACAAATGGGAAATTCTGAAGTAGGTCATATGAATTTAGGTGCTGGTAGAATTGTATATCAAAACTTAGCTAGAATCAACAAAGCAGTTAAAGAAAAAACGTTAGGCAAAGAAAAAGTATTGTTAGATACGTTTGCATATGCCAAAGAAAACAATAAAAAAGTACATTTATTAGGTTTGGTTTCTAATGGTGGCATTCACGCTCATATTAACCATTTAAAAGGTATTTTAGATGTTGCCAAAGAAAACGAAGTAGACAATGTTTTCTTACATGCCTTTACAGATGGTAGAGATTGCGACCCAAAATCTGGTACTTATTTTATTAATGACATTCAAGAATACATGAAAGAAAGTACTGGAGAATTGGCTTCTGTTACAGGACGTTATTATGCTATGGATAGAGATAATAGATGGGAACGTGTTAAAGAGGCTTACGATGGTATTGTAAAAGGAGTTGGTACAAAAACTACAGATGTTATTGCAACCATAAACCAAAATTACGAAGATGGTTTAACTGATGAATTTCATAAACCAATTATTGTAACCAATGAAGATGGTACTCCAAAAGCCCAAATTCAAGAAGGTGATGCAGTAATTTTCTTCAATTACAGAACAGATAGAGGGCGTGAGTTAACAAATATGCTATCTCAAAATGATTTTCCTGAACAGGATACAAAAAAGTTAGATTTATATTACACAACCATTACTTTATATGATGCTTCATTTACTGGAATAAATGTAATTTATAATAGCGATAATATTAAAAATACGTTAGGCGAAGTTTTATCGAATGCTGGTAAAAAGCAAATCAGAATTGCTGAAACCGAAAAGTATCCGCATGTAACTTTTTTCTTTTCTGGAGGACAAGAAACACCTTTTGAGGGCGAATCTCGTATTTTAAGAAACTCACCCAAAGTAGCTACTTACGATTTAAAACCAGAGATGTCTGCTTATGAATTAAAAGACGCGCTTTGTGAAGATTTACAAAAAGGCGAAGCTGATTTTGTATGTTTAAACTTTGCCAATGGAGACATGGTTGGGCATACAGGAATTATGGAAGCAGCCATAAAAGCTTGTGAAGCTGTAGATATTTGTGCCAAAGAGGTTATAGAAACTGGTTTAGCAAATGGGTATTCTACTTTATTAATTGCAGATCATGGAAATTGTGAAACAATGATGAATCCTGATGGTTCTCCTCACACAGCTCACACTACAAATCCTGTACCTTTTATTTTAATTGATAATGAAATTAAATCGATAAAAAGTGGTATTTTAGGCGATGTTGCTCCAACTATTTTAGAATTGCTTGGAGTTGAACAACCAACAGAAATGACACAACATTCATTATTATAAAAACTATGAAATACCTATTACTGCTATGCACTACTATCATTTTTACGGCTTGTAATGCCAACAAAACTGTAGTAGAGAATAAAAAAGAAGAAGTACAAAAAATTATTAGAAAAAAAGCAAGCCAAGTAACTGCTACTAAAAATGATAGGGGTTATTTAATTGGTATTGCCAATAAAGCTTCTTTTAATGATGTAAAATTTAAACCTTGGTTTGATAGCAGATATGCAGCATATAAAACAGATACTGAGGTTATAGAAAAACTAAAACCAATTATCAACGATTACACCATTAAAGGTTTTATGGGTACTTGGTGTGGTGATAGTAAAAGAGGTGTACCACGTTTTTATAAAATTTTAGAACAAACTAATTTTGACCAAGATTATTTTGAATTGGTTACTGTTGGCAGAAACAAAAAAACTCCAGATAACTTGCAAGAAGGTTTTGATTTACTTAGAGTACCCACCTTTATTTTCTTTAAAGATGGTAAAGAAGTTGGGCGTTTTGTAGAAAGACCTAGAGAAACAATGGAAAAAGATATTTTAAAAATTGTTACAGGCGCACCTTATAAACATTCTTATGACAAAAGCGAATAACTAAAATACTAAAAGTCAAAAAAAGACATAAATTTCAAAAACTCAACAGATGTAATTTGTGAAAGTGTTGAAATTTATGTCTTTTTGGTTTTCAATAGTATCCTTCTCTGATTGTAAATAATTCCTAATAAATATAGTAACTTTGCGGTTCAATTTTTTGAAGATGATTAAAATTAAAACCAAAGAAGAGATAGAAATAATGCGCGAAAGTGCATTAGTAGTTTCTAAAACTTTAGGAATGCTTGCTAAAGAAGTAAAACCTGGAGTATCTACTTTATATTTAGACAAACTTGCTGAAGATTTTATACGAGAACAAGGTGCAATTCCAGGTTTTTTAGGCTTATATGATTTTCCGAATACATTATGTATGAGTCCAAATTCTCAAGTAGTGCATGGCATTCCCAATAAAGAACCATTAAAAGAAGGTGATATTATTTCTATAGATTGTGGCGCTTTAAAAAATGGATTTTATGGAGATCATGCTTATACGTTTGCTGTTGGCGAAGTGGATGATGCAATAAAAAAACTATTAGAAGTTACCAAAGCAAGTTTATATGTGGGTATTCGCGAATTTAAAGCAGGCAATAGAGTGGGCGATGTTGGGTTTGCAATTCAGAATTTTACAGAAAAACACGGTTATGGTGTGGTAAGAGAGTTGGTAGGTCATGGTTTAGGACGTAAAATGCATGAAGATCCAGAAATGCCAAATTATGGAAGAAGAGGAAGAGGAAAAAAATTTACAGAAGGTATGGTTGTTGCCATAGAACCCATGACCAATATGGGAACGCATAAAATAAGACAACATGCTGATGGTTGGACAATTACCACTTTAGACAACAAACCTTCTGCCCATTTTGAACATGATGTTGCTATTGTAAATGGTAAACCAGAATTACTATCCACTTTTAAATATGTAAATGAGGCTTTAGGAATTGTTACTGATGAAGAAGATGAGTTTCGTCAGTAAAATAGTTTCTAAAATTTTTAGACACGAATTTCTCTAATTTCACAAATAAAAAAAATGACTAATTTAATATACAAACAAGAATGTTATGATATTGTTGGTGCTTGTATGGAAGTTCATAAAGAATTAGGTAAGGGCTTTTCCGAAATTATTTATGGTGATGCATTAGAAATTGAACTAACCAACAGTGGAATTGAATACAAAAGAGAAGTTAAATTTAATATTACTTATAAAGGAGATTTATTATCTCACTTTTATGTTGCTGATTTTATTATTGATAATAATATAGTTTTAGAAATTAAAGCAATAGAAAACTTAACTAAAAGTCATATAAAACAAACTTTAAATTATTTAGCAGCTTCAAAAACAAAATTAGGGATTTTAGTTAATTTTGGAGAAGATAGTTTAACCTACAAAAGAGTTATTTTGTGAAATTTGTGTAATTAGTGTCTCTATTCAAAACCATCCTAAATACAATACCAAGACCTTTATTAATTAAAGCTAGTTATTTGGTACGCCCAATTATAGCGTTTTTTTTAAAGGGTGATAAATTTACAGACCCAATAGATGGCAAAAGTTTTCGTAAATTTTTACCTTATGGCTATGGTAAACAACGTGAAAACGCACTTTCTCCATCAACACTATCTTTAGAAAGACACAGATTAATGTGGTTGTTTTTAAATGATGAAACCAATTTTTTTACATCAACCAAAAAATTAAAAACCTTACATATTGCACCTGAGCAATGTTTCTTAGATATTTTTAGAAAACAGAAAAACCTCGATTATATTACATCTGATTTAGAAAGCCCCATTGCAGATGTAAAAGCAGATATTTGCGATTTACCTTTCAAAGAAAACGAGTTTGATGTGGTGTTCTGCAATCACGTTTTAGAGCACATTCCTGATGATACAAAAGCGATGCAAGAATTGTTTAGAGTCTTAAAAAAAGGCGGATTTGGTATATTTCAAATTCCACAAGACCTATCAAGAACTACAACTTTTGAAGACGATTCTATTACAGATAAACAAGAACGTGCCAGAATTTTTGGACAATATGACCACGTAAGAGTTTACGGACAAGATTATTTTGATAAACTGAGAGCTATTGGTTTTACAGTTGATGAAATTGATTATACAAAAAAAATCGCTCCAGAAAAACTAGAACGATTTTGTTTAATGCAAGGCGAAATTCTGCCTGTTTGTTATAAAAAATAATTATTTTTTCTTAGAAAAACTTTTTAAAAAAATTGACATTTTTTCTAGTTTCTCATCTCTTAAAATAATTATTCCATCTTTTGTAATCTGATAATTACCATTCTTTATTTTTCTTACTTTTGATGTACCTGAGTATTTTTCAAACTCATCATTAGCAGGATTAACTTTTGTACCATTTTGATTTACCCATACTGTTTGTTCCCCTTGAATAGCTTGGTATTTATTATCATAAAAATGTCCAAAATACTGATAACTAGATGAAACATCTAAAAAACGCCCATCTAAAGAACATAAAAACCCTTTTAACTGATATCCTTCTACAGCATATAAAGGGTGAACACCACCACCTAAATGCCCCCCAAACCTATACCAAACTTTATCAATCTTAACCTCGTTTTCGTTTTTATACTTATCAATAACTTCTAGTCTTTTAAGATTTTTTAAGGCTAATTGTAGGTTTCCTATCTTATTGATTTTTCTTAATTTTAAATCATAAATAAAAGTTGAATGACTATTATTTGGGTAGGTTACCAATTGTCCATTTGCTCTAGGTAGCATTACTTTACCATAATGGGTAGACAGCATATTAAAATCTGAAATATTAGGTATTTTAAAACCAATTTTATCAACGGTATTAAAACTATACAACTTTGTTGGTTCCTCTTTCTGATCCTTAAATATTATAAATCCATCAAAAGTAATCGCATCCTTGTATTCATTTGCATTAATCAATATTTCACCTAAATCATTTATAGCTCCAAAAAAACCATTTTTGGTAAATAAGGCTACATTATTTTTATTAAACTTATAAATACTGTCTACGTCAATAGAAAGCGCATTCGATTTAGTTTGCCAAACATTTTTTAGAGAATCTATCCTTCTTAATTCCTTTTCCTTTTTTAGACGCTCTTGTTTTATTTTTTCTAATTTATTTTTTACCTTTTGAATGTTTTCTTCAATAACTACAAAAGTATTCGTATTTTCTGTATACTCTTCTAATTTTTTGTTGGTTGCCAGTTTAAAATATTGACTAGAATAAAACTTTGCTTTTTCTAAAAAATCTAATTGATCATTTAAATCGGGTTGTTTATGGTGGACTTCGTAATAAACAGAGGCACCTAAGGAAGCCACTTTTCTATCAACTATACTATCAGTATACTTCATTGCTTTTTGAAAGTTCAACAATGCTGTAGTAAAATCTACACTAGACTCTATAGCGTCTTTTGCTCTTCTTATGTACACATTTGCAATATCTGCATTAGATTGTGCTTCTGTTACAACAAATACCAACAAACAAATTACAGTAAGGTATATTTTTTTCATAGCTATGGTTATTAAAAGTGCGCAAGATACTAAATAGCAACATTTATATAAAAGTAAAAGCTATAAAATTCTTATATAAAACCAATACAAACAAGCTATTGTAAAGTTTAATTAGTTTTATTTAAAAGATAATATACAATATAACGAACAAATTTTCGCTATTTTTTTTTGGTTTCGTTATTGTTTAATAATTCATTTTGGTAATTGACAAACGAGGAGAGGTAAAGATGAAGATAAGTTTGTTTATAAAGTATTTAAAACAAATATTTATCAATAACGTTTTAGTAGAATTTCAAAAAGATAGGCTTGATCTAAAACAATACAAAAAGCTATTTTAATTAAAATTTAGCCATACCTCTTCTTCTTAATTTATATTGTAATTGTTTAAGTTTTTTTCTCGACAATGTATATAGCTCAACATTTAGTTTATAATCACTAGTATGTTTATTGGTGGCTAACAAAAAATACTGCTTTGAATAAAGGTTAGACCGTTCTAAAAACTTTATCTGCCTTTGAATTGTATTTTGTTTATGATGTATTTCAAAATAAGTTCTAGCGCCTAAACTAGCAATATTTTTATCTTTAATAACGCCTAATAATTTTACAGCTTTATTAAAATTTATTAATGCTTCAGAGTAATCGATGCTTTTTTCTATTGCTCTATTTGCTTTCCTAATATAGCTATAGGCCAATTTTGTATTGGTTTGTGCACTTAACTGCAACATCCCCAAAATAAATATTACTATGGTTATATTTTTTTTCATATTCAGTATTTCTAAACTCATAAAAAGAAGTAAATTAATAGGTAGAAAACTCTACTAAAGACCCGTCTGCATCAGCATAAATTAAAATTACTTTTATATCTTGTTTTGTTTGTAAAAATAATTTTGTTTTTTCTAATCCCATGGCCATAAAAGCTGTTGCATATGCATCTACATCTGCACAATCTAAGTTACCAATTACAGACGCACTCAGTAAATTACTCTCTGTTGCTAACCCTGTTTTTGGGTTAATGGTATGCACATATTTTTTACCATCTTCAGTAATTCTAAATTTTCTGTAGTTACCAGAAGTTGCCATTGATTTATTAGATAAATCAATTACTTTAAAACCATCATTATCATAGGCTTTTACTGGGTTTACCAATTTTATTAACCAAGGTTTATCATTTTCTTTTGTTCCTTTTGCTCTAATTTCTCCACCTATTTCTATCAAATAATTATCTATTTTTTTAGCATCTAAAAAACGAGCAACAATATCAATTGCTAAACCTTTGGCTATAGAATTAAAATCTAAATATACTTTTGGATGTTCTTTTATAATTTTGTTTTCTTTAAGTATAACTTTATTCAAGCCCACAAATTGCATGTAATCTTCAATTTCTGTTTTGTTAAGATTTTTTTTCTCGTTTTTAGGCCCAAATCCATAAGCATTTACCAAATTCCCCACAGTTGGGTCAAAATAACCATTTGTTTCTTTATAAATTCGTTTTGATTTTTGCATCACTTCTTTAAAAACAGCATCAATGGCCACTCCTTTTTCTCCTTTATTGATCTTTGAAATCGCCGAATTTGGAATATAAGTAGATACTGAATTGTTAATCTTTAAAAATAAACTATCTAAAGATTTCTGGTAGTTTTGAGTTGCATTTAAATATGTAATTTTATACGATGTTCCAAAAACACCTCCTCGCAACACAAAATCTTGTTTTGGTATTTTTTGTTTACAGTTTGTAAATACAAGTAGTATTAAGCAAAAGTGTATAATTTGTGTAGTTTTCATTTGATGAAATATTTCTACAAAAATAGTATATAAAATTTTCACAAAATCTGGTTTAAGGCATTTATTATCTCTCGATTTTGTTAAATTTGTAACCTAAATTTAATATTTAAATTATGAAAAAAATAACAGCACTAGTAGTATTGTCTGTAATGTTAATAAGCTCTTGCGTATCTAAAAAACAATATGCAGAACTTGAGTTAAGTAATGCTAAAACCAAAGATGAATTGGTAAAAGTTGAAACGAATTTGCAAAAACTGTTGATTGAAAAAGAGAAAAAATCTACTGAAGTTTCTTCACTTACCAATCAAGTGGCATCTTTAAAAGAAGATAAAAAAAATGCTTTAAAACAGGTTGAAAATTTAACGGTTTTGTCTAAATCTTCATCAGAAGGAATCAATAATGTAATTTCTCAATTAAGCGAAAAAGACAAGTATATTAATGGAATTAGAAGAGCCATGACTCAAAAAGATTCTTTGAATTTGGCAATTAAATACCACTTAACAAAGAATTTAACAGATGGTATACAAGATGAAGATATTACTATAAATGTAGAAAAAACAGTGGTATTTATCTCAATTTCAGATAAACTATTATTTAAAAGCGGTAGCTATAACGTAACTGACAAAGCGTATACAGTGCTAGAAAAAATAGCAAAAGTAATTAAAGGACAACCAGAAATGGAAGTGATGATTGAAGGGCATACAGATTCTACACCAATTAAAAGAAATCTTATTCAAGACAATTGGGATTTATCTGCTTTACGTGCAACTTCAATTACACGTATTTTACAATACAAATATGGTGTACAACCACAACGTTTAATTGCAGCTGGTAGAAGTCAGTACATTCCTTTAGTAGAAAATGATACTAAAGAAAATAAAGCAAAAAACAGAAGAACAAAAATTATTATTATGCCTAAATTAAATCAGTTTTTTGATTTATTAGAGCAAGATGCTGAGTAAGTTTTTCTTTTAGAATGATATTAAAAACCAACTTTGTCAAGTTGGTTTTTTTGTATTTAAAAGTGAAACCCAACTCATTTTTTTAACATTTAATTTACATTAAATAACAAGCATAAACCATATTATTACTGTTTAATTATTGTTGATTTAAAATTGCAAGAAAGTTAATGGCCATTAAAAATAAAAGACAAAAACAGGCAAAATTACTTCGGATTTTTAGAAAAATTCATAGAAAAACAGGCGCTTTACTATTCGTGTTTTTCTTTTTTATATCTATAACCGGACTTCTATTGGGTTGGAAAAAGCATAGTAATGGCATTATTTTATCAAAATCTTATCAAGGAACATCAACCAACCTTAAAGACTGGTTACCAATACATCATTTACATAAAAATGCTTGTAAAATTCTACACGATTCCATATCACCTAAACTCTCATCAAAAATAGATCGAATTGATATCAGAAAAAATAAAGGTATGGTAAAATTTATTTTTGAAGACCATTATTGGAGTATTCAACTTGATGGTGCAACAGGCCAATTATTACATATTGGGCAAAGACGTTCTGATTTTATAGAAAACATTCATGATGGCTCTATACTAGACAAGTATTTTGAAACCACAGATGGACAAATAAAACTAATTTACACCTCTGTAATGGGGCTTGCGCTAATAAGCTTTACTATTACAGGATTTTGGCTTTGGTACGGTCCTAAACGAATGCGAAAAAAAAAGACTGTTAAAAGTGTTGCGTAATTACAATTAAACTAAAACCTACTCCAAAACCTTAACAAAATCATCAAAAGCCACGTAATAAGGTTGATCTTTAAAAACAGGACTTTCTACACTTTCGGCATTAGCAATACCTACACCTGCAAACCAAACTTTGGCATTCTGTTTTTTTGCATGACTGATAAAAGTTTCCATCCAAATAACATCATAGTCATTTGGGTTTTGAAGATTATTCGTTGCTTTTACCAACACAAAAATGGTAGGTTCTCCTTTTTTAAACAATACAAACTGCGGATGTCTTTTTAACTGACTATTTATTGCCTGAAATTCATAGCCCATTTTGGTGAGCTTCTCTCCTACTATATTCATTGCCAAATTATGCAATTCTTGTTTTGTTAAAATCTGCATTGTTTTTTAGTTTCTTTAAATTTCAATTAATCTGTCATTTCGACCTTGTGGAGAAATCTTAATAATTGAGATTTTTCGACTTCATTACATTTCGCTCAAAATGACATTTTAAATACAATTTTACACCTATTTCTTTTTGTTTCTTTTATTGTAATTTTTATCACCTCTTGTTTTAGGCTTCTTATATTTCTTAGCAATTTCTCTACGATACGAACCTCCTAAATTTACTTTACTATTCTTTTCACTCTTTTCATGAAAAGCTGGTCCAGGCACATATTCTTGCCCTGTTCTATTTTTAGATTGTTCTGTATCTTCTCTTGGTCGTTCATCTTCCGTCAACAATTTCGAAATTTCTACCTCTTTTGGAATTTCTAAAAGTGGAATTTTATAATCCATTAAAGTTTCTATTGCTTCTTTTGCTTTTTGCTCTTTTTCTGTGGATAAAAGAATCGTTTTACCCGCTTTTTCTGCTCTACCAGTTCTACCAATTCTATGCATATAGTTTTCAGGAAAATCTGGCGTATCAAAATTAATAACGTGACTCACATTATCAAAATCTAAACCACGAGCCATAACATCTGTAGCTACTAAAATTCGGTTATTACCTTCATCAAATTGACGGATAGATCTAATTCTATAATTCTGTGTTTTGTTAGAATGTATTACACAAGTTTCGCTACCAAACACTTCTTCTAAATGCTTGAATAAATAATCTGCAGTTCTTTTAAACGCAACAAAGATTAAAGCTTTATGATACGTCTGTTTATCCGTTAAAAGATGATTTAACAAATTTACTTTCGTAAAAAAGTTAGGAATATTATAAGAAACCTGCTCTATATTATCTAATGGTGTTCCACTAACTGCAATAGATATTTTCTGCGGATTTTTAAAAAAATCGTAAATCAATGCATCTACATCGTCAGTCATAGTTGCAGAAAACAGCACGTTTTGCCTTCTTTCTGGTAGAATATCAAAAATATTCATCAACTGAAAACGAAAGCCTAAATCTAACATTACATCTACCTCATCAATAACCAATTTTTGGATAGATTTTAGTTTTAAAGCGTTACTTAGACCTAAGTCGTACAAACGTCCAGGAGTTGCCACAATAATATCTTGCCCTTGCAAAATGGCTTGTTTTTGTGTGTTGATATTTGCACCTCCATAAACCCCTAAAACTCTTGTATTGATGTATTTTGATAATTTTTCAATTTCATCTACAACTTGAATTACCAATTCGCGAGTAGGCACTAAAACCAAAACTCTTGGATGCAATTGTTTCGAGAATTTTAAATCGCGTAAAATAGGCATCATATAGGCAAAGGTTTTTCCTGTACCTGTTTGTGCAATTCCCACTACATCTTTGCCAGATCTTACTACAGAAAATGCTTGTTCTTGAATAGGTGTTGGCGTTGAAAAACCCAAATCGTCAATTGCATATTGTAGTTGATTTGATAAATCTAAATCTTTAAAAGTCATTCTCTTAATTTTATGCAAAGATACGTTTTCTTTAAAGCAAGTAATTTAAGATTTTAAAAGTGTTTTAATCGGTAAATAATTTTACAATAACTCTAGTTCCTGATACTAAATCTTCGAAAATTATTTGATGTTTTTGTTTTAAATGATTAGAAAAGATCGCTAATCTTTCTTGTGTAAGTTTTAAACCAATAGATTCTCTTTTTAACATTTTTTGCGCTTTGAATTCTTGCGCTTTTTTTCTTCCTATTCCATTGTCTTCTATTGCAATTTGAATATAATTCGAATCTGTTTTAGTAATAGATAATTGCAATTTTTTCTCTCCTTCTTTTGGTGATAAACCATGCCAAATGGCATTTTCTACAAAGGGTTGTAGAATTAAAGGTGGAATTTTAATTGTTTCTAAATTGATGCTTTTATCAATATTTGTAACAAATTCTATTTCGTTTTTGAATCTTAAATTTTCTATACTAACATAAAGTTCTAATGTGTCTATTTCATCTTGTAAAGACACTTCTTTTTCTCTTGATATGGTTAGTATTTTACGAATAAGTTTTGAGAATTTATTTAAATAATAAACCGCATTTTCTTTGTTATTCTTAATGATATTTATCTTTATAGAATTTAAAGAATTGAAAATGAAATGAGGATTCATTTGACTTTTAAGTGAAGATACTTTGAGCTCTGCAATTTCTTTCTCAAAAGCCAACTCTAATTGTTTAATTTTTTCTTTCTCTGCCTCTTTAATCAAAGAAATATTTTCTTCTGTTTTTAAAGAAACCTCTTTTTCTAACCGCTCGTTAATTGAGCTTTTTAATCTTTCATTTTCTTTATATTGAATAATTAATTTTTCTTGAGATTCGTTGCGTTCTTTTAAAATTAAACCTTGTTTTACCACCAACCCTAATGAGAAAAAAATATTTTCTATAAATACACCTATATAAAAAAGCCACCAAGACTCAAATTTTTCTTTTCCAAAAAATATAGAATTGGTTAGGCCTAAAATTGAAAAAATTGAAAAAGCCAAACTGCCAATAATAATATAATATTTAACAGGTGTTTTCATTTTAAACAAATAAAAATAAATAATAACACTAAGAATGATTAAAGCTGGTACTAATAAAAATAAAAAACCTCTGCGTACTAAAAAATACCCTTGAAATAAAAAATCTAACACAAACAATAAGACCAAAATATATGCTAGATATTTAACAATTTGCTTCATTTTTCTAGCCGTTTTTTCTTCAAATAGAAACAGCCCTCCAAATTCTATAACAAATATCAAATAAGCACTATTGTATAACCATTCTAATGCTGGATGAATAGGAATATAATAAAGACTTTTACCTAAAACATCAAAACTAAAAATAGATATATTAATAATTGTTTGATCTAACAATATTAAAAATACGTAAATAGCATACCACATGTATGCCTTATCTTTGTAGCTAGAATAAAAAAAAATATTTTGTAAAAAAATAACAATCAGAAATCCGATGATAAAAACTGAAAAAATACCTAACGGATTTATTTCAAAATATTTACTAATTGCTTCTAGCATTTTTTCTATAAATTTTGCATTGCTTCTAAAATAACCATTCTATTAGGCTTAGAAACTGGTATGGTTTTGGTGTTTTCGAGAATTAAATAATATCCTTCATTTTTCACATACTCTTTCACAAAATTCATATTTACTAAATAAGATTGGTGTACTCTAACGATATCCTCTGTATTTAACAATTCGTAAACGTCTTTAATTTTTTTTGAATACAAATAACTGGTACCATCTAAAAGAAAAAGAGTGGTATAATTACCATCTGATTTACAATACACCACCTCTTCAATATTTAAAAAAACGACCTTTCCACTTAAAGGAATGGCTATTTTTTTGTTTTTTTTTTCGATTGTAGGCAATAAATCCTTTACAGAAAAACCAAGTTGTTTGTTTAATTTATTCTTTTTTATTTTCTCTACTACCTGTATCAAATCGTCATTATCTATTGGTTTTAGTAGATAATCTATTGCATTTTCTTTAAAAGCTTTTAAAGCGTAATTATCATAAGCTGTGGTTATTACCAAATCAAAATCACGATACTTTAAATGAGATAATAGCTGAAAACCATCAATTTTTGGCATTTCTATATCTAAAAAAACACAATCTGGTTTTAAATAATTTACGGCTGATATGGCTTCTTCAGGATTGGTAAATGAATCTACAATCTTAATATCTTTACAAAACATATTAATTTCCCAGGTCAAACTCTCTATGGCATCTTGTTCATCATCAATTATAATGGCGGTTATCATGCTAATTTTTTATTATAAAGTACATAAATAAGTTACAAATTTAATCTAAGAATCGATAATAGCAGTGTCTATTTCA